>CAYWHE010000080.1:0-8788 GCA_964458125.1 uncultured Flavobacteriaceae bacterium
GAAGCAGTTCCAGGGAGGCTTCTCCATTGGCATAATTAACGGAAGCGCTCACCACTCCATCCGGTATCTGAAGCATGTTTTGCATATGGACGGCACAGGCCGCACGGGACATTTTCAACACCGGCAGGGATTTTTTTTAGGCGGAACCTCAAAACCCAATGCCCCGAGTTGCCGGATTACAGTATTAAGCAGGGAAGGCCACCCGGACCTTTCCGGTACAAACACTTTGTTTTTATAATCCTCGCGATGTGGGCCTGGTCCGTTCCGCCTATCCAGGGCCCTTTCAATTTTAACGGCATCCTCTTCATTGCCGAGGATTTTAACCGGGAGTGGAATGGTTGATTGAACCTGGGATTTCATACCCCAAAGGACGGTTTAATATTTATATCCTCCATAAAGCTGATGGTTAACCTGGAAAATTTTTTTACCTTTTCTCACCTCCCCTCCGACAAAACAATTTACAAATTTTTTTATAACTTTGATTTATGGCATACGATGAAAAATTGGCCGGCCGGGTACGGGAACTGCTGGCCCGGAAAACAGAGGCTGAAGAAAAGAAAATGTTTGGCGGCCTGGTCTTTATGGTCAATAATAAAATGTGTGTGGGTATAATCGGGGATGAGCTGATGTGCCGGCTGGATCCCATTTTTCACGGACAAGCGGTGGAATTACCAGGGTGCCGGAACATGGATTTTACAGGCCGTCCAATGGCAGGCTATGTCATTATCGATCCCTACGGAATGAGTAGCCGGAAGGAGCTTGGCTTCTGGATCGACAAGGCGCTGGAATATAACCCTATGGCCAAATCATCCGTTAAAAAGGCAAAGAAAAAATAAACGGGTATGCAGAAAAAAAAAGCATGCTGCAGGGATCTTTCCGGACCGTGGATGAATTCCTCGAGTACCTGACGCATCAGGAAAGAAAGATCGTGGTTGCCCTACGGAGACTTGTGAAATGGACGACCTGCAACCTGACAAAAAATCCGGTTCCAGGTTCTGAAGAATTCCGGAAAAGCTACTCGCGGACGAACCGGGTGACCATAAAATTATCATGACTTTTCGCTACGATCAGGTACAATCCCTGTGTAAGAAAACCGATATCCGCCTCACCGGAGAAAGTACCTTCCCGGTTATATATCTTTTTCTCCAGCAACTTTTCACCCAACAAAGAATAAATGGTAACCGTTACCTCTCCGGCATCCTGTTCCAGGTTATAATGAAGGGTTTCCCTGGCAGGATTCGGATAAACGGTGAATGTTGCGGAGGATGAACCAGCTGCAGGACGAAGTGCACTTGTACCGGTGGAGATTACGCCCCAGTTAGAAAAATTGCCGGTAGCACATTTCGCCCGGACCTTGACATCATAACCGGTGTTGGAAAACAGACCCGTAAGCGCATAATTATAAACGCCATCGGCATCATAGGGTATGTTTATGGAAGATGACCAGCCGCCGCCACCGGTATACCGGTACTGTAACTGGTATCCCTGGAGTCCGCAGGAGGAATTATACCACTCCAGGTAAATGGTGTTATAAGTTATCCCGGTATCATACATGGCAATCGCTCCGTTACAATCCATCATGGTTACTTCAACCGGACGTGATGCTGCCAGGCAGGGGCCATTGGTGATGGTAACACTGAAGAGACCGGGTCCGAAAACGGCAATGGATTTGGACGTGGCACCTGTGTTCCACAGGTAGGAACCGCCCTGCTCATTGGCCGTCAGGGTGA
Source organism: uncultured Flavobacteriaceae bacterium (assembly GCA_964458125.1). Taxonomy (GTDB): domain Bacteria; phylum Bacteroidota; class Bacteroidia; order AKYH767-A; family OLB10; genus CAYWHE01. The sequence continues at coordinate 1,731 of CAYWHE010000080.1, forward strand.
CCGGAAGCGTTCCTCCCGGGCAATAGGTTTGCGTTGGGGTGGCCTCAATGGTTGCCTGGCAATCGGAGAACCGGACAATCCAGAAATCATCCTGACCCTGACCGCCGGAAACATCATGGTCGTTTGAAAGCGTATAGCCGGCAAGTACATAACTCCCGTCTGATCCCTGCCCGCAGGAATAAGCATAATCGTTTCCGGTACCTCCAAAACATTTCTGCCACTGAAACACACCATTTTCCGTGAGTTTCGTAACCCAGTAGTCATACCCGCCATGATTTCCCGAGACATTCATATTGTTTGAACTGGTGTGTCCTCCGACCAGGTATCCCCCGTCTTTGGCCTGGATAATATCATAGGCATAATCGTAGGTGCTGCCTCCCAAAGCTATCTGCCAGTTTAAAGTGCCTGCAGAAGAAATTTTCATCACCCAGAAATCCTGGAACCCGTGTGTTCCGGAAACATCGTAGTTGTTGGAGTTGCTGTTTCCTGCAAGGATGTAACCGCCATCTTTGGTTTGTTTCACACTATAAGCGTTATCCTGAAGGCTCCCTCCATAGCAGTTTTTCCAAACGACAGATCCAGATGAGGAAAGTTTTACGACCCAGAAATCTCCGGCACCCCCATGATAACCGGTTACCTGGCCTCCGCCCGAGGTCGCATACCCGGCAACAATAAAGGTACCGTTGGTCGATTGAACAATCGAATTCGCGTATTCATTCCCGGGCCCTCCAAGACTTTTTGTCCATACGGTATCTCCGGAAGCATTGAGCCGGACGACCCAGAAATCCATCCCCCCATGATTTCCGGAAACGTCGGCATCATTGGAGTTGGAATAGCCGGCCAGGGCATACCCGCTGTCGGAAGTCTGAATGATGCATTGGGCATAATCCTGCAAAGCGCCTCCCAGGCATTTTTGCCATTCGAGCGTGCCCGTTGGTGAAAGTTTGGTGATCCAGCAATCGTAGCTGCTGTGATATCCCATGACATCCCCGTTATTGGATAAGGTATTTCCTGCAATCATATACCCGCCATCAAACGTCTGACATACAGCATAGGCCACGTCATTATTGCTGCCCCCCAGGCATTTCTGCCATTGGATGGCTCCGTTGGCAGTAAGCTTGACAACCCAGAAATCGATGGACCCGTGATTTCCGGAAACATCGCCATTATTTGACCAGGTATATCCGGCAGTGATGTACCCGCCATCGGAGGTTGGTTTGATGGTGTTGGCCCGCTCCACACTATTGCCACCCAGGCTGCGTTGCCACCGGATATTCGGATTGGTATCCAGCGCAGCGAGGATCCCGGGTGAGCTCAGTATGGGTAAGCGCACGCCGGTTTTTAACGTGCTTCTCATTCTGCTTTTCTGGCCGGTGGTAAACAGGTTCAGGATGGTATCATGCGAGTAATCCATGTAGTTCATATACATGGCACCAGGGTTTGACGAGGTACACGAATCCGCGAGCGGAAAGGTCGGGCAACAACTATTGGGCCCGCTCTGGTTTGGCGTATCATTCACCTGGTCGGTTCCTGAACAAAGTCCGTTATCATCACCCCAGATATGCCTCAGGTTGAGCCAGTGGGCGACTTCATGGGTGGCCGTCCGGCCTTTGTCGTAAGGGGCAACCACCGTTCCGGTTGCTCCAAAACTTTTCGTAGAGATGACCACGCCATCCGTGCTGTCAGGTCCGCCACTGGGGAATTGGGAATATCCGAGCCATCCGGGGTTAATGGAACCTACCCATATATTCAGGTATTTGTTTTTCGGCCAGGCATCATCGCCACCGCGTATACTGAGCTTGATATCATTTTTCTTGGTGTTAAAATACTGCACAACCGTTTGTTTCCGGATAATACCGGCGGTGGGGTTGGAATCCGGATCCTGACTGGCCAGCTTAAATTCAATCTGTGGGTCTGCTGCAAAGGGCAGAAAAGCCGCAGGGGTTTTGGACTTGTCTGCATTTTTTCTCCTGAAATCCAGGTTCAGCACATCAATTTGTGATTTGATCTGTTCATCACTGATGTTTCCTGAAGAGTCCGCCTGATTCCAAAGTACATGAACCACAACCGGAATTTTAAGGATGTCAACTGCCGTAACCAATTCCTCCTGGTGGTCGCGCAGCCAGGCCTGAACCTGTTGTTCAAGCTGTTCCATGCCCTCCATAATACCGGGGTTTGACTGCTTCAACTCCTCCAGGTGTTCCATGGTTTCGCAACGGATAATCTCGGGTTTGTGTTGGGAATAGGCCGGCAGCCGGAACATGAAGGGAACCAGAATCAGTAAAATTTTTTTCATGGTTGGTGGATTTAAAAAAATTTACAGCCAGGTAAAAAACTGCACCTGCGAGAATACAAGTACGAAGATAAGAATTTTTTGAACCCGTGCAATTTTTGTTTCCTTTGCTACAGGAAGGTTATGGCAGGATACCTGGTACTTTCTCTTGGAACTGCTGATGAAGAGGGGTTTCCAAAAACCAAGAACGGAAAGCCCGGCTGTTGTTTACAACCGATGTTTTTGCCGGGATACATGACGGGCGTATACGTCTTTGCACAACCCGGAATAAAATACAAATAGGAAATTCAAACGGAGACCGTCATTACTCTCGATAATGGTAAAAAACAGTTGAAACTGGAATATGTCGTTGCGGGTTTAACGGGAATGCACATACCGGATACAATAATTTCCTGTCTGTTACTGTCGGTTTTGCAGGAAGAAAAAATTGGCGGAAGGTGCTAAGACCCTGTTGTTGGATCACCTGGCAGTCATGCGCCTTCAAAGAACAACTCGACCCGTGTTCCGGAGGGATTATTTTCTGAGTCATGGAGATCTGTGATGATAAATGAATTCGGTATGTTTTGCTTCTGATTCAACAATTCCATGCGGGCTGTTGTGATATCCATTCCCTTTGATCCTGACGAGCCCGGCTGCCGTTGCCGGATTGCCGTAGCCATTTCCCTCCCGACACCATTGTCTTCAATGATACATTTAAGCCGGTCCTTATCCTTCTGCAGAATAATTTTAATTTTCCCTCTTGATTCCCTGTGTTGGAGTCCGTGCCAGATAGCGTTTTCGATAAACGGTTGAAGAATCATGGTCGGGACCTTTTCCGCCTCCCGGTCTATGGCGTCATCAATGACTATTTCATAATCAAATCCATGATCGTTGCGAAGTGATTCCAGCTGCATGTAATATTCCAGCATGGTTAATTCGTCTTCAAGCGTTACCTTTTCCTTCTCGGAATGGTTCAGAATCATGCGCATCAGAAGGGCAAACTTCTGCAGGTAATCAACAGCGTTATTCCGGTCATTTTTCAGAATGTAGCGCTGCACAGCATTCAGGCAATTGAATATAAAATGAGGGTTAATCTGCGCCCTCAGCGCTTTCATTTCATATTCCGCCATGCTTGACGTATACTCCGACTCCTTATGACGCGTTTGGGCATCCCGGCTTCGTTTGTAAAAACGGAAGCTGATCAGGGAGGACAGCACTATGACCAGGGCAAGCCCTGCCATTGCATTCCTGAGGATGACCTGGTTTTTCAGATTCGCCCTGGAAACCGTTTCGCTTTTTTGTTGTATGGTTTTTAGCGAGTCCTCCCTTTTCAGGAAAGCATGATTTAATTCAGAAACGGCCATTTTCCGGGTTAATTCCTCACCATTCAGGCTGTCGGCATATATGCGATACTGTTGATAATGATGCAGAAAGGATTTGTAATCTCCACGGGTACTGTCCAGTCGGGCGATCAGATGATGTCCGGTTTTAATTAGTTCTTTGGAGCCGATGGACTTTCCGAGTTCAAGGCCCCGATTCAGGTATTCCGAGGACAGACTGAATTTCTTTTGTGCAAGCAGGACCTCCCCGATATCCAAAGCTGAAAACCCGGTATTTTTTTTATCTCCGATGTCCTGATTAATTTTTAGGGAAATATAGTAATGACGAAGAGCCTCCTCCGGTTTGTCCAGGTGCCTGTAAACATCACCGATCTTATTGTGAACGCCCGAAACGCCCCGTGTATCATGAATTTCCTGCATAAGGGACAGTGCACGTTCCAGGTAATTCAATGCTGAAGTATAATTACGCTGATCCAGGTAAACGGTTCCTATGCTGGTGAGGCTGGATGCAATTCCTTTTTTATCACCCAGACTGTTCCGGATGTTCAGGGAGGCCAGGTGGTATTTTAAGGCTTCACTATCGTTATCCAGTCTTGAATAAACGGAACCGATATTTTTATAGTTGATGGCCTCCCATGAACGGTTTCCGGTTTTCCTGTTGATCTCCAGTGCGGCAAAATAATTTTGAATCGCCTCGAGGTAATTTCCCTGGTCCATTTGGATAAGCCCGATATTGTTATAGCATCCGGCAAGCCCTTTTTCATCCCGGGATTCCTTCCGTAATTCCATACATTTACGGTGACTGAGCAGGGCCTCCTCATACCGGCCCTGGTAACCGAAAATAAGCCCTGTTTCATTATAGGTATTGGACAGGGAGTTTTTAATGGCGGCAAAGTCTCCGTTTGATTTTTGGAGCAGGCTCAGGTATTGAGACCGGGCTTCCAGGATGCGCTCGAGTGCATGATTATAATCTCCGGTATTTTTCAAGGCCATTCCACCGGCCAGAAGGGCATCTGCAAGGCCCTTTTTGTCATGGGCGCCCCTGGCCAACCCCATGGCCTGCTGTGCCAGTTTCAAGGCGGTGTCGGGATTGTTATTGCGGTATTCAGCCGACAGTTCATTCAGTGCGCCGACCAGTCGGACCGTGTCGGATTGGTGAAGAAGCAGTATCCTCTTCAGGGAGTCGATCCGGCCGGAAGATGCAACGGAAAACCGAAGCCCAATAGCCAGCAAAAGAATGACGGATGTCGGTATTTTCATATTCGCAGATCCTGCTGCCCGGATCAATCTGTAACAGTAAGCATATACTAATAAGTCAGATGTGCCCGGTTCCCTTACAGAACAGAAAGGGATTTGCGAATCGGGAAGTCCAGGTCATCAGGCTGCCTGGAACAGCAATTCAACCCGGGTTCCCAGGGGAAGGTTGTCCGGATCCAGGAGGTCGAATATCCGGATGGAATTGCGGATATTTTGTTTCAGGTTCATCAGCTCGATCCGCGCATTGGTAATATCCAGGCCTTTTGACGGGTGGGCCTTCGGCTGGCTGAGTTTGATCTCAGCAGCCTTTTGTCTGCCGATGCCGTTATCTTCGATGACGCATTTGATGACATTGTTTTCCCGTCTCACCTCCACCGTAATTTTCCCCTTTCCGGACTTGTGCATCAAACCATGCCAGATAGCATTCTCAATAAATGGCTGAAGAATCATCGAAGGAACCTCTTCCGTATCGGCAACAATGGTTTTGTCAACACGGATTTCATAATCAAACCCGGTGTCGAACCGAAGCGCCTCCAGTTGGATATAATATTCCAGCATGGTCAGTTCATCGTGCAGGATCACCTTTTCCTTTTCTGAATTACTCAGGATAAGCCGCATCAGTGTGGCGAACTTTTGCAGGTAGTCGGCAGCATGATCCCTGTCGTTTTTCAAAATATACCGCTGGACGGCATTCAGACAGTTAAAAATAAAGTGGGGATTGATCTGTGCACGGAGCGCTTTCATTTCAAATTCCGCCAGCCTGGAGCGGAATTCCGCTTCCCGTTGTTTCAGCAGCGTTTCACGTTTGCGCCTGTAAGATACAAAACTGAACAGGGCGGCCAGTAACAGAATCACCACACCTCCTGCAAATGTATTCCGGATCAGCACCTGGTTTTCAATCTCTGCTTTCGCCATAATATTTTTCCGGTCCATTTCAGCAAGAATGGCGGCTTCTCTTTTCCCGAAATCATAACTCATTTCAAGCCTGGTTGCTTCCCGGTCATTCTGTTCCTTAAACATGGAATCACGAATGGCAACCGAACGGAGGTAATGTTCGGAAGCAAGCCGGTGTTTTCCTGTTTTACTGTATAGATCGCTGATGGCCTTTTCAAAACTTTCGAGTTCTTCCCGGGCATTAAATTCCCGGCAAATCACCAGTGCCTTGTTCAGGTTCTCTTCTGCTTTCGGATAATTTCCGGATTCGATGTCGAGAATTCCCAGATTGCCATAATTGCGCGCCATACTCATCTGGTCGCCCATATCCCTGGAATATTGAATGCCTTTCAGGTAATAGGAACGCGCTTTCCCGAATTCATGCAAACCCTTGTATGCATTTCCAATATCGCCTTGCATGACCGTGATCTTTTCCCGGTCACCAATGGCCAAACCTGTTTCCAGGGCCTTCAGAAAACAATCGAGGGCCTCCGCATATTTCTTCTGTTCCACATAAACATTGCCGGTATTTCCAAGTATTGCCGCAGTCTTTTCCCGATCGCCGATTTCCCGGGCCAGTTTAAGCGCTTTGTCATAATACGCCAGGGTCTTGTCATAGTCTTTTTTCAATTTATACACCAGCCCCAGATTTCCATAAGAAACAACCAGACTTTTTTTGCTGCCGGATTTCTCACTGACCTTGAGTGCCTGCAGATTGTAATCCAGGGCGCGGGCATAGTCACCCTGGTTGATATAAACCCGGCCTATGGAGACGAGGGTGTTCGAGCGCTTGGGAAGCAGAGATGCCTGCATGGACTCTGGAGCCCATTTTTCCGCCAGGTCCCAGGCATTCATGGCTTTTTGATAATAAATCAGGGCCAGAATATGCCTGTCACGGCTGGAGAAATTATAGCCGATCATCTGGAACGCTTTTCCAAAACCCAGTTCGGCTGCCAGCCAAAGATCCGTTCCGGGTTTTGAATCCTGAATCAGTTTTTCAGAAATCTTCAGTATTTCCCGGCTGAATAAAAAAGAGGAGTCGATGTTCCGGCTGCCGAATTCAACAGCGAGACTGGTGAATAGCTTAATCTTACTGGTATCGTGCAACCGGGCCTGGTCGACATGCAACAGGGAATCGATGCGTGCACGCTGTGCCCCGGAAGTAAAACCGGACAGGCACAAGAGGATGAACGGAATAATCCTGCAGCACATGGGTGGATTCATTAGAAATACAATGGTAAATGAAATTTTGGAAT
>CAYWHE010000080.1:8888-16113 GCA_964458125.1 uncultured Flavobacteriaceae bacterium
AAAAATGAAGCTTCATTATATTCCGAACTACCGAAAATCGCAATGGCACGACAGCCTTGGTGGTCAAATTGGTAATGCCCGACCGGATAAAAATAAGGAGTCGGGCTGTTTTCCGGTGTTCACTTTACCTGTTCAGCCAATTCCTGGGGAACTGGAATGCCGGCTGCCCTGGAACGATCAATAAATGTGCGTGCCTTATCTTTCTGATTCGTCTGCAACAACATCAGCAGGTAATTGTTAACGGCCTGTGGATTGGCGGGATCCCTTTTCAGGTATTCTTCCATGTAAACAATGCTCTGCGTAGCATTCTTTTTTTCAAAAGCCACACGTGACAAATAAAAATAGGTCTCAAAATATGCCGAACCCCGGAGTTCATCCAGCAGGAATTTTTCGGCTAAAAGAAAAGAATCGCGATCCACATACATTTTACCGAGATAATAATTGACATACTTTTCTTTCGGATTCAACCGGTATGCCTTCTGCATCATTTCCAGCGCCCTGGCAGGTTCGCTCTTCTCCAGCCTTGCCGCCAGCATCATGTTGGCATAAGATGACCGGGGTGTTGTTTCAACGGCCGCCGTCCAGAAGGAAACCGGATCTTTAAAATGTTTCTGATGCTGCCAGTTCATCACACCAAGTATAACGACCAACACACCTGTCACCAAACCAGTCCACTGCGGTTTCAGAGTTTTAAATAATACCGTTTCGTTTATCACCAGCATTAATCCCATCATGGGCAAATACAAACGATGTTCAAAATCCTGGTTGTTCAGGGATGCGGGCAATAAAAAAGCCGGGAAGAGCAGGATCAGGTAAAAGGCAAAACCGCCCAGGATGATCATCGGGTTTCGGGCTTTGGCAAAGTAAAGCATCATACCTAATAATAGGATAGCCATTATTCCCGGCAAATCAGAAGTTTCATCAAGCATAGGAAATACACTCAGGTTCAGTGGTAACATAATTTTACCCAGGTATTGCATGGCCAGGATGCTGCGGCCGAAAAATCCGGTGATAAGCGTTGATACCTGTAAAGGATCGTTGTGGATGGTGGCCTGTGATCGTACCAGCAGCCACAGTGCCAATGCCAGGATCCAACTTCCGGCCAGCATGAGCATTTTTTTTTCTTTCCAGGATTCGGCCTGAACCGTCATCAGCAAAACAAAAAAAGCAGGCGCCAGGAAAACGGCCGTCTCCTTGGTAAATAATGCCGCCAGAAGACCAAAAAGTTGCATCAGGAGGTAAACCGGGCTCCCGCGTTTCAAATACCGGATGGCCAGCAACATGGTTGTCAGGGAAAAAACCGCCAGCAGGGAATCATTCCGGCCGGGTATCCATACAACAGCCTGGCTCAGTACCGGATGCAGGGCAAACAGCAAAGCAAGCAAAAAAGCAGGGTAGGAACTCCCGATGTGCGACTTCAACCAGGCAAATAACAGGCAAACAGATAAAACATGCAGCAGGAGGTTGGTCAGGTGATACCCATAAGCGCGGGTTCCCGTCCACTGATGATCCAAAACAAATGAGTTCAACAGCAAAGGACGGTAATAAGTATCGTTCGTTTCATGAAATACACCCCGTTTGAAGGAATGAAAAATATTCGAAAGGTCCTGGTTATATTCCCTGGTTTCCAGTACAAAAATGGTGTCGTCCAGTTCGGTAAATCCATTTTTGAGCGAACCGGCATATAGCAGGATGATGGCAAGAATCAGCCACAGGTAAGGCAGGGGAACCCTGAAGGCAGTTTCCGGGGTTACGGATGGGTTTACTGATTTTTTGCTTTTTGTCTGTCGGGCCATAGCCGCTTCCGGTTTGCCGGTTGAATGATTCAAAGGTATTCTTTTCTCCCATCCTTCCACAGGAAGGCAAGACAGAACTTTCCGGAAAGTACCGTTGACGATTATATCAGTATGTTAGCCTGGAGGATCATTCAGTTGCTTTAGAAAAAGTATACCCTCATAACCAATGATGTACAAAATTTTCGTTTAAAAAATTTGCAGCATCCATTTTAATATCGTAATATTGCGATCAATATGGGACTTAGTAAAACGGAAGAATTCACCATCAGGGATAACAAACTGGCAGCTTATGCCAAGGCATTGGCACATCCTGCACGCATTGCCATCCTGCAGTTGCTCATTAAAAAGCAGGCCTGCATCTGCGGGGATATTGTCGGGGAACTACCCCTTTCCCAGTCAACGGTTTCCCAGCATCTGAAAGAACTGAAAAATGCGGGCCTGATCAAAGGTGACATCGAAGGGGCCAGGACCTGTTACTGCATCGATGAAAAAGAATGGCAACTGGCCATGCAATACCTGAACAACCTGTTTGCTTCCTATGAGGTTCAAAAGAGCCGCTGTTGTTAAAAAAATTTATTTAATATAATCGGTATAATACGATTAATAATCCGCAAGGGACAAAGAATCATATAGTGCGATAAGAGGTGCGCGGTTATGCCCGAAAGTTCAAAAGGTGCGGGCGGGCCTGACCATCGAAAACGTAAAGGGTTACCGGAAACAACTTTATCCTGAAGAATGAACATGAAAACAACATTTCACACCAATCAAAATAAAATGGAAAACGCAGAAGAAATCAAAAAGATGGTCCGCGAAAAATATGCGGAAATTGCTGAACAGAACAAGGAGCAGAATCTCTCCTCCTGTTGCGGGGCCTCCTGTTGCAGCACGGAAGTATACAACCTGATGGCCGATGATTATACCAAAATGGAAGGTTATAACCCGGATGCTGATCTGGGATTGGGATGTGGTCTACCCACGCGGTTTGCTAAAATTAAAAAAGGCGATACCGTCATCGACCTGGGATCAGGCGCCGGAAACGACTGCTTCATTGCAAGAGCTGAAGTTGGTGAAACCGGCAAAGTAATTGGCGTGGACATGACTCCTTCCATGGTGGAGCGGGCCCGGGCAAATGCAGAAAAACTGAACTTCAATAATGTAGAGTTCCGGCTGGGTGAGATTGAAAAATTACCGGTAACCGCCAATAAGGCCGATGTGGTGGTCAGTAATTGCGTGCTGAACCTGGTTCCGGATAAACATAAAGCCTTTTCCGAAATACACCGGGTGTTAAAGACGGGCGGGCATTTCAGCATTTCCGATATAGTACTGGAAGGCGATCTGCCTCCTGCACTCATCCAAACAGCAGAAATGTATGCCGGTTGCATTGCCGGCGCCATTCAGAAGGAGGAATACCTGGAACTGATCCGTAAGCAGGGATTTGTCAACATTACCGTACAAAAGGAAAAACCCATCGATGTTCCGGATGATATCCTGTCGGCTTACCTGAATGAAGAAGAGTTAAAACAATTCAGGGAAAAGAAAACGGGAATCACCAGCATCACGGTATATGCGGAAAAGGAAAAAGATTCCTGTTGTGACAAAGATACATGCTGCAAATAACATTAAAAAACTACTGATGACGAATCCCATCCAGGTATTGTTTTTATGCATTCACAACTCGGCCCGCAGCCAGATGGCGGAGGCCTTTATGAAAAAAATCGGCGGTCCCGGTTTCCTGGTGGAAAGTGCAGGTCTGGAACCAGGGGTGCTGAATCCGCTGGCCGTGGAGGCGATGATGGAAGAAGGCATAGACATTTCCGGAAACCAGACCAAGGATGTATTTGAATTCTTTAAAGCCGGAAAAAAATTCCATTATGTGGTAACGGTTTGTGATCCCGAAGCATCGGAAAGTTGCCCGGTGTTTCCGGGACTGGTTAAAAAGATCAACTGGTCCTTCCGTGATCCGTCCGCATTTACCGGGACACATGATGAAAAGATGACCCGGGTGCGTGTTGTTCGTGACCAGATTAAGGAAGCGGTGATTACCTTTGCTAAGGAATTCACGGCTGCTTCATGAAAAAACATTTTGCCGAAGCGATCGGCACTTTTGCACTGGTGTTTTGCGGAACCGGCGCCATCATTATTGATGAGCAGACCCACGGTGCCGTCACCCATGTGGGCGTGGCCATCACCTTCGGGTTTATCGTCATGGCCATGATCTATACCTTTGGCCCGGTTTCCGGAGCTCACCTGAACCCGGCGGTGACTTTGGCTTTTGCACTGGCCGGCCGCATGGATATGAAATATCTCCTGCCGTTTATGTCATCACAATTGGCCGGTGCATTTGCAGCCACCCTCTTGTTGAAATTTCTTTTCCCTGCCAGTCTGAACCTGGGTAGTACGCTGCCTGCAGGCAGTTCCATACAGTCTTTCATACTGGAAATCATTCTGTCTTACCTGCTGATGCTGGTTATTCTGCAGGTTTCGCATGGCTCCAAAGAAACGGGCATGATGGCCGGTCTGGCTGTTGGTGCCACAGTGCTGCTGGAGGCCATGTTTGCCGGCCCCATTTCTGGCGCATCCATGAACCCGGCCCGAAGCCTGGCGCCCGGCATTGTGTCGGGAAATATGAATACCCTTTGGATATACGTAACCGCCCCCCTTTCAGGAGCCATACTGGCATCGTTGTCATGGCGGTATCTGTTCGAAAAAAAAACCTGAAAATATTTGCGACTTATTGCCAATCCTGGCCAGCAAACATCCACTTTAAATAAAAAGCCAAATACCCCACCGGGCTTTTTTTTAAGTGCGAATTGAGTTCGACAGCCCGGTATCTGCAGGATCTGTTGTACTCCATACGTAGCCAACCGGTACCGTTGAACTGCACCATACTGATTCTCTCTCTTTCATTGGGGATATCCGAAGGAATTTTAGGTTTATGAAATAATCCGTACTCCAGATAGTTCCATTCTCCTGCTGCCCTGGCTTTTACTCTATCGTCCGTGAGAAAGTATCTTCAGCAATTGAATTTACCTCCTCCTTCATTCCGGCCAGGGCCTGTTCCGTTTGACATTCTTTTCATTTCATCCGCCCCGTCAGACAATTCAGTCAGTTTTTAGTTTTTTTGAGCGTGCTGCTACATCATCTTTGCCTGCCTTAAATTATAAAAAAAAATGAAAAAAATCATGCTGATGATCAGTTGCAGCTTGGGGTCCTTAACCGGACTGCATGCCCAGCAACGTCAATGCGGTACCATGGAATACCTGGAATACCGCAAACACCAGGATCCAACACTGGAACAACGGATGACCGACGATGAACAACGTATTAACGAATGGACCAAGAGCCATCCTTCCCATGCCACCGCGGTCAACCTGCCAGCATTGGAGCATTACGCACCAACAGGCCATATCGAAGTGGATGAAAAAAATTATGCGAAGGCCAAAGAGGCCTATTTAAAGGCAAACGGCACTGTCCCGCCCGGGAGAAAGGAAGACCCCTTCAAAAGAGACGCCCTCCGGGAAAAGAAAAAGCAAAGAAATAAATTCAGCAATCAATAATTAAATGGAACTATTAAGATGAAATATAAAAATACACGTATAGGACTACTGTTGTTATCCCTGTTTACCACCGGTAAACTGTCCGCACAATGCCCGTATGACAACCAGGGTTACCTGACAGGTGCAGCGCCCACCACCGTTGGCGCCACCATCACGGCACAGCAAACCTGGGGAGGCGATTTCAACATCGTCACCGGCATGCAGGCCGGGTACACTTACGAGATCAGCACTTGTAACACACCGACATTTGATTCCGAACTCACCATCTACCCGGCGGGTGGAGGAACCGCAGTTGCCCATGATGATGATGGCTGCGGCATCTTCAGCGGTCCGAGTAAAATTATATTTACCCCTGCCGTATCCGGAGATTATGATATCCTGCTTGACGAATACGGATGTCTCGATAATTCCATCGACATGGATATGAGCATCACCCTGATCGCAACCAACGGAGGCGGAAATCCGGGTGCCATCAATATAGCGGTGGTGGTTCATGTGGTTTATAAAAATGCCACGGAAAATGTTTCTGATGCCCAAATCATTTCCCAGATCGATGCCCTTAACCGCGATTACAGGAAACTCAATGTGGATTACAACAACCTGCCGGGCGTATTCCAGCCTCTCGGTGCCGACCTCGACATCACCTTCTGCCTCGCCTCCTTTGATCCGAACGGCAATCCCACCACGGGCATTACCCGCACACCTACATCCATACTGGGGTTCTCCCATAATACCGAACCCAAATCATCGGCTAATGGCGGACATGATAACTGGGACCCGGAACATTACCTGAACATCTGGGTCTGTGACCTCACCGGCGGGTTGCTTGGCTACGCCACCTTCCCTTCCGGTTTAACTACTTCCCCCGGCCTCGACGGTGTGGTGATTGACTACAGTTATTTCGGCACCATGGGAACAGCTACCGCCCCGTTTGACCAGGGACGAACAGCTACGCATGAAGTGGGGCACTGGCTAAACCTCCGTCATATCTGGGGCGATGCCTCCTGCGGAGATGATTTTGTAAACGATACGCCCGTTCAGGAGCAGGCCAACACCGGATGTCCCAACTTTCCGCATGTCAGCTGCAACAACGGGACAAACGGTGACCTGTTTTACAATTACATGGACTACACAGATGATGCCTGCCTGCTGATGTTTACACAGGGGCAGAAAACCCGCACCAATTCCACGCTGGCCTTGCTCCGGACAGGCCTGTCCACGGCAGGCGGTTGCGGCACGGTAAACGGCACTCCTGAACAGCAGGCCTCCTTTTCTTTAACGCTGGCTCCGAATCCTGCAGAAAACACCACTACGGTAAAGGTGACCGGTGATAACAGCAAATCGTATACGTTAAAAATAGTCGATTTCCTTGGTGCAGGAATAGGGTCCTTTGAAAAGACCATTCCTGCAAATGAAACTGTTCAGCTTGATCTGACCAAACTGGCCCGTGGCCTTTACCTTGTCAAAGTCAGCAACGGCTTGCAGGTTCACCTAAGCAAACTCCTTGTTCAATAAGCGTTCTGAAAAAAAAATCCCCGGTATGTTTGGTCTGCATACCGGGGATTCCTTTTAAATCTCTTGAAGGAAGGTTAGTCCTTAACGAACGAAGCCACCTGAATAGTACCTGTTTTGGTTTCGGCCTTTATCATGTAAAGCCCTTTGCTTAAATGAGACGTGGAGATCCGGATGATTTCAGTCTGCCCGGTTTCTGCGCGATACAACACCCTGCCCGTCATATCCGTCAGGCTGATCTGTTGAATTGGCAATGACAAATTAATTAACTTGATTTCCTCACCGGCAGGATTGGGAAATACCTGAAGGGATAATGCCCGGTCCTCCTGCTGAGTGATGCCTGAAGTCCCCGAGCCTATG
>CAYWHE010000081.1:0-15900 GCA_964458125.1 uncultured Flavobacteriaceae bacterium
GTTAGGCTATCATGGAAATTAATGCCCTTGTTTCCGGAAATTCAACAGGGAATGGTGTGGTTTAAAAAAAACAAAATTAAATGAAGGAGTTTATAAAATCACGTATGGATAGGAGGAACGATACGGAATTCGAAACGACATTAAATAGATAAAATCATGAAAGCAAATTTCTATAAGAAAATTAAAAGGTTCGGTACATGGACTGATGTGATGCTGCTCTATCTTTCTTTGCTGACCCCCGGATATGCCCAAACCTGGTCCGATGTCGGAGGTGGCATGTGTGACTGGGTAAATGCCTCGGTAGTTTATAACGGAGAACTGGTTGTGGGTGGCAGGTTTACATGTGCCGGCGGTGTTCCTGCCAATTATATAGCCAAATGGAATGGCACTTCGTGGAGCGCTTTGGGCAGCGGATTAAATGGATGGGTCAATGCACTCACCGTGTATAACGGCAATTTAATCGTCGGAGGTCAGTTCAGCCAGGCCGGATCAACCCAGGTGAATTATTTGGCCAAATGGAATGGCAATTCATGGTCAGATGTAAATGGTGATATGGGTGCCAATGTAGCTGCCCTGACCGTTTTTAATGGTGATCTGATTGTCGGCGGTTATTTTACGGATGCCGACGGATTCCCGGCTAATTATATTGTCGGGTGGAACAACAGTGCGGGATGGATCGATCTTGGAGGTGGAATGGGCGGTTCCCAGGGGCAGGTGATGGCTCTCCGGGTTTACAACAACGAATTAATAGCCGCCGGGTTTTTTACCACCGCAGGTGGATCCCCTGCCGCTCATATTGCAAGGTGGAACGGTACAGCCTGGTCCACCTTAGGAAGCGGCATTACGGGAATTACGTATTCCTTAGGCGCTTATAACGGGGATCTTATTGCCGGAGGGTTGTTCGTAAATGCCGGGGGGAATCCAGCCAGCAGTATTGCAAAATGGGACGGTTCTTCCTGGTCTGCGCTCGGTAGCGGAATGGGCGCTACTCCCGTGGGGTATAATTATGTATTCGCCCTGGAAGTTTACAATGGTAGTTTGTTCGCAGGTGGTATGTTTGAAACGGCAGGAGGGGTTACGGCCCACAGCATTGCGAAATGGGACGGAAGTGGTTGGGCAGATTTGCAGGGAGGAGTATGGTACGGAGGTTCCAACGTTTATGCGGTGAATGCACTTTCGGTTTTCAATAATGATCTTTATGCCGGCGGCATTTTCACGACGGCAGGCAGTCTGGGTGTCGCGCATATGGCCAGTTGGCATGAATCCGCAACCGGAATAACAGATCACGGAACCGCCTCAAACCTGCTGCAATTAAAGCCGTCTCCCAATCCCGTTCAGGAAAACGTGCAGATTGTTTACCAACTTGCTGCAACCGGCATGATGAAACTCAGGGTCATGGACCTCACCGGGAGGGAATTACAGTTACTGGTCAGTGAAGTGAAACCGGCAGGTGATTATTCCCTGGAATGGAATGCCGGGGAATTAGCTCCTGGTCTCTATTTTATTTCATTAACCTCCGGAGGACTTCAGGAAACCGTCCGCGTTATTAAAAAGTAGACGAAATCCTGTCATACGGATAAAGACGAATTCAGATCAAAGATTAAAAAATGAAAATTAGATTGGATCATATTTTCACTAACCTGGCCGGTTGTTTTGTACCAGGTGGAATGCCTGTTCCTAATAACAGATTGAAGGAAAAAATTTTCCTTATGGTCCTTGCGATAAATTATCTGTTTGCCTGCCATGCCCATGCCCAGACCATCACTTCCTTTGCGCCCTCTTCAGGTCCTTCAGGAACAGTGGTTACCATAACCGGAACCGGTTTTAACCCTGTGCCCGCTAACAACATCGTTTTTTTTGGCGCCACCATGGCATCCGTTTCTGCCGCAAGCGCAACCTCGCTAACGGTTTCCATACCTGCCGGTGCAAATTATTCGTATATCACGGTAACGAACCTGAGTACTCATTTAACCGCCTATTCCCAAAGGCCGTTCAACCTGACCACCACCTGCAGCAGCGTTTCAAACTTTGCGGCTCCGGTCACTTTTCAGGGCGGTTCACATAATGTGGAGATTTGCGATATGGATGGTGACGGCAGGGCCGACCTGATCATACCTGATTATTTCAATAATTTCCTTACGGTAACCCGAAACATCAGTACTTCCGGGAATATTTCATTCGCACCCAAGGTGACTTTTCCATGGGCTTCAGGCGGACAGCCCAATGAGGTTTCCATTGGCGATTTTGACGGTGACGGCAAGCCCGATGTTGCGCTCGGTGGAAACGGGGGTGGCACCTTTGTATCGGTATATCGGAACACCAGCGTACCGGGAATTATTTCATTTGCGGCCAGGCAGGATTTTACAGCTTCATCCGGGCAGGGAAATGGCAACAGAATTATTGATCTGGATCAGGACGGTAAACCGGATATTGTTTCCGTTCATTGGTCCGGCAACTGCGTATGGGTATTAAGAAATACCAGTACGGGTCCCGGAATTATTTCCTTTGCTGCAGGTGTCAGTTTTGCCACCACAACGCAACCTCATAAAATTGATGTTGGCGATCTGGATGGTGACGGTAAACCTGATGTCGTGATCACCTGCTTCACCAGCAACAAACTTTCGGTATTCAGAAACACCAGTGTGCCGGGCACCATTGCATTTGCGGCAAGGCAGGATTTTGTACCCGGCACCGTTCCCTATTTCGTGCATATCGGGGATCTGGACGGAGATGGCAAAGCTGACATTGCATTGGTGAACAGGGATGTCGCCACCCTTGCCGTATACCGGAATACCAGTGTTCCGGGAACCATTACCCTGGCCGCCCGGCAGGATTTCGCCACACCGGCCGGAACATTTACGCATTACGGACTTGCCTATGGAGACCTGGATGGAGACGGAAAGCCCGACCTGGCCGTTGGCAATTATACCCTCAACGTCACCAGTATATTCCGGAATACGAGCGTTCCCGGAGTTGTGTCCTTTGCACCCCGGGTGGATCTTCCGTCAGGCGTTTCTTACGATGTCGGTATTGACGATTTTGATGGAGACGGCCGGCCTGACCTTGCCGTAACAAACAGCAGTTCCACGGTTTCCATACTTGGAAATCTGTGCACCATAGTTCCTCTTCCCGTTGAACTCCTTTCATTTACCGCCGAACAAAGAGGGAAGGAAATGCTTTTGCATTGGAAAACGGCTTCGGAAAATAATAACGACTTCTTTAGCGTGGAACGAAGCTTCAATGGAACCAGTTTCGGTAAAATAGGTGAAACCAGGGGCGCCGGTAATTCAAATGCAGCATTAGACTATACCTATACGGATGAGCAGCCTGTAAACGGTATAAACTATTATCGCCTGAAACAGGTTGACTTTGACGGAGAGTTTACCTATTCAAAAATCATCGCCATCAGGGCAAACCTTTCGCAGGCTGAATTTGAGCTTCATCCGAATCCATCCGACGCTGAATGGAACGGCAGTTTTACACTTGAAGCGGATGCCGTGGTGACGATCGGAATGACGGATGCCGTGGGTCATATCATCATGGCTCAAACACTGAAAGGAGTGAAAGGAACCAATTCGTTCCGGGTGCGCATGAGCGACCTCACACCCGGTTTATATTTTTTGACCATCAGCAGTGATCGTTTGGAGGCCCGGAAAAAATTTATTAAAAGGTAATCATGAACAAGTTAATCTTTTCCTGGGCAATTATTTTAGCGCTTCCGGCTGCCGGGAAGTGGAGCGGGTCATTTGGTATGGCACAATTCATCAGCACCATAGCCGGAACGGGAGTTTTAGGTTATAACGGGGATGGAATTCCCGCCACAACCGCAACCTTTAATTATCCCGCCGGTGTTGCCATAGATGGTTCGGGGAATTTGTACATCACCGACATGAACAACTGCCGCGTCCGGAAAATTTCCAAAAGCACGGGTCTGATCAGTACCATCGCCGGAACCGGTGTAACCGGCTTCTCCGGTGATGGGGGACCGGCAACGGCTGCCCAGGTCAGCAATTATGTCATCGGCGTAACGCTCGATCCAGCCGGAAATATTTACATCGCAGATGGAAGCGATAATTGCCTGCGGAAAATAACCGTCAGCACGGGTATCATCACCACGCTCGCCGGAACCGGAAGTTATTCCGGAGGTTATTCAGGTGATGGCGGACCGGCCACCGCTTCCCAGTTGAATTATCCTGTTGCCGTGGCCGTTTCCACAACCGGATTTATTTACCTGGCAGATTGTTACAATCACCGCATCCGGAAAATCAATGTGAGCACTGGAATTATAACCACTGCTGCCGGAACCGGTGTGATTGGTTCATCGGGAGATGGTGGACCGGCCACTTCCGCAAAACTGAATTACCCTGCCGGGGTTGCCTGTGACGCTGCAGGAAATGTGTATATCGGGGACAATGGAAATAATAAGATCCGAAAAATAAACGCCGCCACGGGAATCATTACAACCATTGCCGGAACCGGCGCGACCGGCTCATCCGGCGACGGTGGACCCGCGACTTCGGCCAAACTGAACTGCCCGCAGGGTGTTGTGCTGGGGGCTTCCGGAAATATTTACTTTGCAGACGGGCTCAATTACCGTATACGTAAAATAACAGTAAGCACGGGCATCATCAGCAAAGTTGCCGGAACATCCATGGGCTTTTCCGGCGACGGCGGCCCGGCCGTTTCCGCCCAGCTCAATAACGCCAACGGCATCGCCGTGGATGCGGCAGGTAATAGCTATATGGCCGATGCCGCCAACCAGCGCATCCGGAAGGTTTCAGCAGAACCGCTCCCGGTAGAATGGCTTTCCTTCTCGGGGAAAAATGCCGGAACGGTGAACCATTTGTTCTGGACCACCGCAAGCGAAACCAATAACGATCATTTTGAAATAGAGAGAAGCACGGACGGATCAGGATTCCGGCAAATAGGGGTCATCGCAGGAAAAGGCAACAGTTCCAGTCCCCTGGATTATTTTTATGATGATGCTTCCTTTCCCGGCGCGATACACTATTACCGGATAAAACAGGTGGATATAAACGGCGTTTCTGCCTTCTCGGCGACCATTGCGATTGAATCCGAAATCAATCAGCTTCATTTCTGGTATCATCAGAATGTCATCCGGATCATAAACAGAACCAATCTGCCGGTTACGCTGATGATGTGGGATATGACCGGAAAATTAACCAAACAAATCGAAATGACTGAACCGGAATTCAGCATGGAAACAGTTGATCTTCCAAAAGGTATTTATTACATCCGGCTTCTTGCCGGGAGGGAATCCATGGGAAGACGGATAGTAATAAATTAAGCGAAATTTCAATGGTTTTTTAAACCGTAATGAGGTGACATACGGGTCAAAATCCGGGGAAAAGAAGTTCACCTTATATTGCTAAATCGCGTTTACCCGGAATGATTATGCCGGCAGCAGGGGAGACCTGAGAAATAAAATCATAATCCTCCCCATTATTTTTGAGAACAAGGCTGATTTAGCGTTGAACTGAAATTTTGACGACGGCGGATTTGTTTCCTGATGACACCCGGCACAGATAAATTCCATCAGCGAATCCAGCTGCCTGAAACCGCATGGTGTGATTGCCTTTGGACTGTTTCCTGTTTTCCATTATGGCGGCTGTTTTACCCGTTAGGTCAAGGATCCTGATGGTGGCGTCTCCGGTTTCCGGCAGGTAGTAGCTGATGAATGCTGAACCATGAATGGGGTTTGGATAACAGTTGACCTGCAGGTTGGGATTACCGCTTTCAATAACCGGGATTCCGGAGGTGCTGTTCAGGTATTTGATGATTAAAAAATCATAGGAAGTGGTATCTCCATAGGATCGTCCGGCAACAAGGAGGTCGTGGTTGATGTCCATGACCAGGTCATAAAATTCGTCCTCTCCGTTGTTGTTATTACCGTCATATTCAGCAACCCATTTTTCAAATCCGGAAGAATCATATTTTACCATAAGGCCATTCCATCCGCCGTTCCCGCCTTTATTAATGCCATAGCCGGCGATGAAAATATTTTTATCATCATCCCGGATGATGGCTTCCGGATAATCATTGTAATTCCCTCCAAATCGTCTGGTCCATACGGTATCGCCATTACTGTTGTATTTTATGGTTTCGAAATCAAAATTGTTGGAACCGGAATACTAAAAATTGCACTACATTTGTCTGCCGATATGGAGCCCAGGTTAATACTCAACCCGATACATTTCAGGATCACCATTGACAGGCTGTGTTACCAGCTGATCGAAAATCATGATGATTTCCGGGATACGGTCATCATCGGCCTACAGCCAAGAGGGGTTTTTTTATCAGAACGGATAGTCGAACGGCTGCGGTCCATTCTGCCCAAGAGCAATATTCTGACCGGAAGACTGGACGTTACTTTTTACCGGGACGATTTCAGAACCCGCGAAAAACCTATCATTCCCAGCACCACAGAGGTGGATTTCATGGTGGAGGATAAAAAGGTCGTCCTGGTGGATGATGTATTATTCACCGGACGCACCATACGTTCCGGGCTTGATGCCATCCTGGCCTTTGGGCGACCGGTCAAGGTGGAACTGCTTACCCTGGTGAACCGTAAATTCAGCCGGCACCTGCCCATTGAAGCGGATTATGTCGGACATTCCATCGACACCATCTCCTCCGATAAAGTCAGGGTAAAATGGAAGGAAATGGATGGCGAAGACGAGGTTTGGCTGGTTACAAAAGAAAAATCCGATGAACAGGCAGGGCGGTTTTAAACATCTCCTCGGGATCAGGGACCTGGCTGTTGAAGACATTCAAAACATCTTCACTACAGCCGATAACTTCAAGGAAGTCATTAACCGGCCCATCAAAAAAGTACCATCACTTCGCGATATTACGGTGGCCAATCTCTTTTTCGAAAACTCCACGCGTACCCGCTTATCTTTTGAACTCGCCCAGAAAAGATTGTCGGCCGACGTGGTGAATTTTTCCACTTCCTCCTCATCCGTGAGCAAGGGGGAAACCCTCATCGATACCGTAAACAACATCCTCGCCATGAAGGTGGATATGGTGGTGATGAGGCATCCCAAACCCGGTGCAGCCGTATTCCTGGCCAGGCATGTCAAAGCGTCCATCATCAATGCCGGTGACGGCACCCATGAACATCCCACCCAGGCCCTGCTGGATGCCTTTTCCATCCGTGAAAAATTAGGCAGGCTGGAGGGCGTCAGAGTGACCATTGTGGGTGATATCATGCATTCCCGTGTAGCCCTTTCCAACATTTTCTGCCTGCAGAAACTCGGAGCCGAAGTAATGGTATGCGGTCCGGCCACCTTAATCCCCAAACACATGGATGAGCTTGGTGTAAAGGTGGAATACAACCTCATGAATGCACTTCGATGGTGCGATGTGGCCAATATGCTCCGCATCCAGCTGGAAAGGCAGGATATCCGTTATTTCCCTTCCCTGAGGGAGTATATCATGATGTTTGGACTCAACCGGAGCAAACTGGAGAGCCTGGGTAAAAAAATAATCGTCATGCATCCCGGACCCATCAACCGGGGCGTTGAACTGACTTCCGATGTTGCTGATTCAGGGCAATCCATCATCCTCGACCAGGTGGAGAACGGGGTGGCCGTACGCATGGCCGTCATGTACCTGCTGGCCGGTAAACCGAAGGAGCAATAATCCTGGAATTCAGTATATAAGGATTTTTTTCCTGTTAACAGGTTTTACCCGGAAAGCATAAAAAAATCGCAGGTGTCTATTTGTATCTGATTTTTAGTATTTTTGTTAAAATATTTCATCTATGCATTTTACTTTAGATAAGCAGGACAAGCATTGTGTCATCCGTCTGCATGAGTCGAAGCTGAATACGCTTATCGCAGCGGAACTCAAGTCGGAACTGCTGTTAATCAACAACCAGGGATATGCCAACATCATCCTGGACCTGACCGAAACGCAGTATTGCGACTCCTCCGGGCTGAGCGCCATCCTGGTCGGTAACCGCATCTGCCGCAACGCCAATGGTTCCTTTCTTATTACCGGGCTCAGCGAGCCTGTGAAGAAACTGATTTCCATTAGCCAGCTCGACCAGGTGCTCATCATAACGCCAACCCTGACAGAGGCTGTTGACTTTATTTTTATGGAAGAAATTGAACGCAATATAAAAAACGACTAATAACCAGTTTCATTTATGATCAAAAAATTACTGACTGTATTGACATTGACGGGTTTTCTGCCGGTCTCGATGACCCTGGCCCAATGCACGCCCGATCCCAACATCACCGTTCCCGGTGTTTATCCTGACAGCGCCACCGGCCTACCTCCCGGTTACGTGACGTTTCCTTACAGCGAGGTGGTGCAGGTACGAATCCCTGTGGATACCGTATACCTCGGCCAGACCATCCCCATTACCAATTTCAGCATCGACAGTATTACCGGTATGCCGGCTTCCTTCTCCTATGCCTGTAATCCGGGAACCTGCGTTTTCCCGGGAGGTACTAACGGATGCATCCTCATTTCAGGAACCCCTGCCACGGCCGGAACCTATAACCTGACCGTTTATGGAACCGCCAATGGCGTTATTTTCGGAAACCCTGCAGCCTTGCCTTTTCAACTGGATTATTATAAAATTACCGTATTTCAGTCCGGTGTCGGGATACCCTCGAACTCTGCTTATACGTTTTCAGTCCTGCAAAATGAGCCGAATCCATTTTCGACTTTCAGCCATTTGAATATTACTTCGCCGGTTGCAGGTAAGGCCGAACTGAAAATCTTCAACCTGATCGGCAACGAGGTTTACCGGGAGACCTACCGGGTCAATACAGGAAAAAATACAATCCGCCTCGATGCCCGTGATCTCGACTCCGGCGTGTATTTTTATACCATCAGCATGGGCGGGCAAAAGGTGACCAGGCGCATGGTGATTTCTAAAAAATAAAATGGTTTAACTGAAACACGTGTGACGTTTGAGTTAACCATTCTCGGAAGCAGTTCAGCAACCCCTATTTTTCAGCGACATCCAACCGCTCAGGTATTAAACATACGTGAGCGGTTTTTTTTGATCGACTGCGGAGAAGGCACCCTGTGGCAGCTGAACCGATATAAAATCAGGTATCACCGCATCAGCCATGTCTTTATCAGTCACCTGCATGGAGATCATTATCTGGGTTTGATGGGTTTGCTGTCCACCATGCATCTGCAGGGTCGAACTTCCGAACTGCATCTCTTTGGACAGGAGGACCTGATGGACATCATCGAAATGCAGCTCCGTTTATCCAACACCAGGCTGAAATATAACCTCATCTTTCACCCGGTTAAACATTACATCAGTTCCACCATCCTGTCCGATGATGATGTCAGTGTGCGAACGGTCATCATGAACCACCGCATCCCCTGTACAGGATTCATATTCAAGGAAAAGCCCCGCCCCAGGAAACTGATCATCAGTAAAATTCAGCATTACAATATTCCATTTGCCGCTTTTGCCGGAATAAAAAACGGGGAGGATTATGAAGACGATTACGGGAAAATTATCCGGAACGATGAACTGACCATCGCTCCCGAATCTCCCCGTTCCTACGCCTTCTGTTCCGATACCCTTTACGATGAAAACCTGGCATCCGATGTCAGGGAGGTGGATTTGCTTTATTTTGAGTCAACCTTTATGCACGACATGCTTGAGCGGGCCAAAACCACCTACCATTCCACCAGTTTACAGGCCGGGATGTTGGCCCGGGAAGCCGGTGTGAAAAAACTGCTCATCGGGCATTTTTCGGCCCGTTATAAAAACCTGGGCCCCCTGTTGGCGGAAGCCCGCAGCGTTTTCCCGGAAACGGAACTGGCCATCGAGGGACAACGCTTTGCCGTATGAATGACCATACCCGTGTTATCCGGGTAATTTTCACCATACCACCTAATAATCACCCGTTCAGTTATCTATCCTGTTTATAAGTTTGATGACCTGCCGGGAGGAAGGTTTTAATATTTTCTAATTTTGTTGAAGGGAAAGTTTTTGTCAGCGCTTACCCGGAGTTTGTTGATATCAATGAGCAGTAAAGGCAGAAAAGTAAAATTTTATCTTTTTTCGTTTCTCAAACGGGACCTGAAAGCCAGCATAACGGTCTTTTTTGTCGCTCTTCCATTATGCCTGGGCATTTCGCTGGCTTCCGGCGTCCCGGTTTACGCAGGGCTCCTCTCCGGTATCGTGGGAGGACTACTGGTCGGACTGGCCAGCGGTTCCCAGGTCAGTGTGAGTGGTCCGGCCGCAGGTCTTACCGCTATCTGTGCAACGGCCATCGTGCAACTCGGTTCCATGGAAGCTTTTTTCATGACCGTCTGCATGGCCGGCTTGTTCCAGTTATTGCTGGGCGTTTTCAAATTGGGCGGATTTACGCATTTTATACCTTCCACCGTGATCAAGGGCATGCTGGCTGGCATTGGCATCATTCTCATTTCCAAGCAAATCCCCCTGCTTATCGGCTATAATAAGGCCGATTTCTGGACAAAGGAACTCTTTAATGTGATTACCTTCAATCATATGTTCAGTCACATGACCAGTATTTATGAAAACACATCGGCAGGTGCAGTAACCATTTCCATACTTTCATTCCTCCTGCTTTACCTCTGGAAAAAATACCTGGCTAAGAAATTTTCGGTCATTCCGGCATCCTTTCTCATCGTCGTATGCGGTTCGCTTGTTGCCATATTTTTTCACCGGTACATGCCGTTTCTTTCCCTGCAGGAAGGACAGTTTGTTTCCATTCCCTCCCTTACCGACTGGCAGCTCCCGGCGATTCATCCAGCGGTGATTTGGGAACAGCCGCGCATGCTGAAAATTGCCCTGGTGATCTGTATAGTAGCCTCCCTGGAAACACTGTTGAGTATGGAAGCCGTGGACAAACTGGATCCGTACAACAGGATCACCCCGCAGAACAGGGAACTGGTGGCCCAGGGCGCCGGTAATATGATCAGCGGACTCCTGGGGGGGCTGCCGGTAACAGCCGTTATTGTGCGCAGTTCAGCCAACCTGGAAGCCGGGGCCCGCACCCGCCTGTCGTCCATTATGCACGGTGTCTGGCTGCTACTCAGCCTGATTGCCGCCGCTGCCCTGATCAATCATATACCGTATTGCGTACTGGCCGTGATCCTGGTCAGGACTGGTTTTAACCTGGCCAAACCACGCATGATACGGGCCGTTTACAGGTTGGGAAGGGAACAATTCGTTCCCTTTGCTGTAACTGCTTTGTCCATCCTGTTTACCGACCTGCTGATGGGCGTTTGTATAGGCATTGCCTTTGCCGGCTATTTCATCATTAAAAACACCTATAAGGCCGGGTATACACTTGAAGTGAACCAGCGTCACCATATTTCCTATTATCATTTTTATATGGCCGGAAATGTCAGTTTCATCAATAAGAAAAAACTGAAGGAGCAACTCGAAAAAATTCCGGACCACGCCGTAGTCGAAATTGACGGCTCACACAGCAGTTATATCGACTACGATGTGCTCGAAGTGATCAATGAATTTAAACACAAGGCTAATCACCGGAAAATTGATTTGCGCCTGATCCGGATTCCTGTCGTGGAAACCATTGAAGCGCATTGAAAATAACTGTCGCGCTGTTCCTCAGTAACGGACCAGTTTGGTCCAGCCTTGCCGTCCTGTTCCGGTATATTCCAGCCGGACCATAAACAATCCGGAATCAAGCCTGAGCGCTTCCAGGTACAGGTGATCCTGGTTGGTGGATGCAGTGCGTACCTCCTTTCCGGCGATGTCATACACGGTAATCGTTACGGCATCCTTGCCCGGATTGGAAAAAAAGATGGTCACCCCCCCGGTTGAAGGATTGGGTCTGATATCAATCGGTATTGGCTGACCTTCAGGAGACATTATTCCTGCAAAATTCAGGCATACCGAATCGGAAAAAACACTGCATCCATCCGGTTTCGATACCAGCAGTTTGTAACAACCGCCCGTGCTTACCTGAAATTGGGGAGCATTGCTGTTGGGAACGGGGGTTCCGTTGAGGTACCATTCGTAAACAAGCAGGGAGTCGGTAACCGAGGACTGAAGCAGTGGTCCGTTCTGACTGAGTACAGGTTTTGCAAGGGAGGAATCCAGTGCCACCGTAACCATCTCGGAAGCAGCCTGGCACATTCCCGAAGAAATGGATACCGTATAGGTTCCGGGTTGATTGACGGTTATGCTCTGGGTGGTCTCTCCGTTACTCCAGGTATAATTGGGTGCAACAGGGCAATTGAGTTGTATGGTTTCGCCGGGACAAATCCACAACGTATCGGCCACCGGGGCAAGTCCGTTATATACGGTGACCGGTCCGCAGGCCTGGAAACTGTTTGACTCGAGAAATACACCCGAATCAAAGGCCCCGTCGCCGACGTTGGCTATGGCCAGTTTAATATGATAAACGGTGCAGGGTTGAACGGCGGAAATGGCCGTCAGTACCGTGGTCATTCCGTCAAAGGCCACACTGGTCCCGTTGGTATTGTCCTGGTAATAGGTACAGTTTACACAGGGTCCCGTCGGAATCATACCAACCGTGGAGTACCCGTTATTGACATTATTGATTGCCACCGGAACAACGGTGCCCGGAACGAGGGCAATGTTTTGCTGGCCAATAATGCCGGGACCGCTGATGAAAAAACCGAAGATGTCATTAAAGGCGGAATTGACATAGTCGCTGTATTCTTCCGATGCAAAAACAAAATTAAACCTGACGCTGTCGCTGGCTACCTGGAAATCAAATTCCAGTACGGCGGCATCCTGTATGTTTGCCATGCTGATGGCCTGCAGGGTGGAATCCCCGGCTCCCGAGGCCCCGTCACTTACAAAAAAGGAAGCGCCTGATCCAATGGGTGCCGTATTTCCCGTGCATAAAATGATCCCCGTGGAAATACCCAGGTTGGAGGCACCTGAAAACCCGGCAAGGGAATTGGGCACTCCCTGGTAGGTTATGTTGGAAACGCTCACACCGGCTCCCAGCAGGCTGTTCTGAACAGCATTTTGTGGGGTGAGGGATGTAATGGTCAACTGGGCGTTGGAAGCCGCCGCCATCATTAAAAATGCAGGCAGCAATACGATCGGTTTGTTCATGGAAGTTCCGTATATGAATAGTCAAAAATACGGAATATTTGGCAAGACGGCAATTCGTAGCTGCGACCAGGGTTGGAAAATAGGGCGGATGGTGCCGCGCCAGCCATGGAAAAAAAATCTAAAACTAGTGAACGGTTGAATTCAACGACAACCTCGTTCCTGCAGCAGGTTCCTGATAAAGTTCGATGTGATTTCGACGGTAAAGCTGTTTCAGTTTCAGACCGTAGACTTGGGAAATGGATCGCATGGATTCTCCTTCTCTTACTACATGATAGTCGGCTCTGGCCCTGTTTCGTTTCGGTTTCAGGTACACCACCTCGCCTTCCGACAGGTTGCTGCCTTTATCGGCATCGTTGTATTTCAGCAATTGCCACAGCATTATATCCTGTTGCCTGGCCAGGCTTAGCCACGAATCGCCGCGTCCGGCCACCACATACGGGATGTTGTTTTCAACCAGACGGGAAGCGGTTGTTTTTTCAGTTTTTGAAGGCGGGGGATTGTTGGCGGCCGTCCGGACCCCGGGAGGCGGCGGGGCTGCAGAAGCCGTTAATCCGGCCCTGTCCAGTTCCTGCAGGTTATTTTCTTCAATAATCTTAATGAGTTTATAGGCGTATTCGGGATTGGTGGCGTAGCCTGCCTTTTTAAGTCCGTGTGCCCATTTTTTATAATCGGTGATGTCGTAATCGAACAGGAAACGATAACGTTCACGGGTTCTCAGGAAGTTTGAATGATCATCGTAGGATTCCAGTACGCTATCGTATTTCCGGAAACATTCGTTTTTCTCGTCATCATCCTTGATCAGGGAGGGACCGCTCCATTCTTTATGGCATTTGATGCCGAAATGATTGTTGGCTTCCCTGGCCAGCCGGCTGTTCCCGTTTTCACTTTCATACATGCCCTGTGCCAGGGTAATGCTGGCCGGAACACCTGTTTTCAACATGTCACGTACGGCATCGTCCTTGTAACGGGCAATGTAATCCTGTTGGGTCATCCTTTTGGGCTCATCACCGCCGTGGGCAGGAAGTAAATGGATGCCGAAGGCTAAAATAAAAATCAGGGTTGACGCTTTTTTCATGAACAGGTATTTTCAATACTCCAAAAATAGAAACTAAAAAGGGACTGAATTATTGGCCGTGATGAAGGAAATGAACAGTAAACTGTTAACAAGTGACCATCGAATAATAACTTCATTTAATAGCAGGTAAATCATTAAAATTCAGAAACAAGCAAATGAAAAGCATCATCTGGATGAAAGGCGCTGCCACAGGAGGTCAATCAACAAAAAAAAACGTATGAAACTTCCGGAATTGGCATGTAATTATTTGTAATACAACAGGTTATATATTGAAGAATAAAAAATAAAAATTCTCCGGTATTTCTTTTCAATGCAGATATCATTTCTTACATTTGCCCTCCCTTTTTACCGGATGGAAAAACAGTGTGTTTGAATAGGTTAAAGGGGCGAAAGCGTATCGTTGAAACAAGCATATATTCCTAACATTTTAAAAAAAGAAAAAAAGTACAAAAAAACGAATGATTGATCAAGAATTAGAAAACCAAAACCAGGCAGAAGTTACGGAAAGCGAAACTCCTGTAGTAACTAAAAAAGCAGTTGTCGCCGGTGATTATGACTGGGATAACGTAGGCAAAAACTCCGATTCCTACCCGGCCGAAGAGCGGTCCCGGATGGAGGCTTTGTACAACAAAACATTTAACAATGTCGTGGAACATGAAATCCTCATGGGAACCGTCATTGGAATGACATCCAAGGAGGTCGTGGTGGATATAGGCTATAAATCCGATGGCCTGGTTTCCCTTTCTGAATTCCGTCACAACCCGGACATGAAAATCGGGGACCAGATTGAAGTATACGTGGAAACCCAGGAAGACAAAAACGGGCAGTTGATTCTTTCGCATAAAAGGGCCCGTGCACTCAAATCATGGGAGCGTGTAAACAACGCCCTGGAAAAGGATGAAGTGATCCAGGGATTTGTAAAATGCCGTACCAAGGGCGGGCTGATTGTGGATGTATTTGGCATTGAAGCCTTCCTGCCCGGTTCGCAGATTGATGTAAAACCCATCCGCGACTACGATGTGTTTGTTGGCAAAACCATGGAGTTTAAAGTGGTGAAGATCAACAACGAATTTAAAAACGTGGTGGTATCGCATAAGGTGCTGATCGAAGAGGAACTGGAAACTCAGAAGGCAGAAATCATTTCCAAACTGGAAAAGGGCCAGGTGCTCGAAGGGACCGTGAAAAACATCACGTCTTACGGCGTGTTTATGGACCTGGGAGGAGTGGATGGTTTGCTTCATATTACCGATATATCCTGGGGCCGCATCTCTCATCCAGAGGAAGTGCTTCAACTGGATCAGAAAATCAACGTGGTTATCCTTGATTTTGACGATGAGAAAAAGCGAATTGCTTTAGGTTTGAAACAGCTGACGCCCCAACCCTGGGATGCCCTGGATACGAACCTGAAAATTGGCGATAAGATAAAAGGACGCGTGGTAGTGTTGGCCGACTATGGAGCCTTCGTGGAAATTATTCCGGGTGTGGAAGGTCTGATTCACGTTTCCGAAATGTCCTGGTCGCAGCACCTGCGCAGCCCGCAGGATTTCCTCAAGGTAAATGATGAAATAGAAGCCGTGGTGCTGACACTCGACAGGGAAGAAAGGAAAATGTCCCTGGGCCTGAAACAGCTCATGCCCGATCCCTGGGGAACCATCAAAGAAAAATATCCGGTCGGTTCCAAACACAAATCTAAGGTCCGCAACTTCACGAATTTTGGTGTGTTTGTGGAACT
>CAYWHE010000082.1:0-15760 GCA_964458125.1 uncultured Flavobacteriaceae bacterium
GTTCCGTCATGCCGTATTCGGAATGTATGGTTTTCAGCCTGAACGCATCTTTTAGACGGACATGTACTTCTTCCTTCAGGAGTTCCTTCCTTTTCCCCTTCATACCGCCGGTTTCCATCACGGTGGTGTGATGCAGGGACATGGGATAACGCTCTGCCAGGTCCAGCAAGGCATAGGTCACACCCAGAAGGATGACTTCCTGCCCTTCACGCTCCAGCTTCAATACCTGATCCCGCAAAGCATGGAGATCATGCAGGAAAAATCCGCCGGCCGCATGACGGCTTTTTTCGATGAGTTCACGGGCCATCAGCACCAGCGAAGAACCGCCTCGCTCCAGGTAGGAAGGTAACAGGGCCAGAAAAGCATACCGGCTGATATCTCCGTAAAAATGTTCAAATCCCTTCAAAAACAGGCTGCGGCAGAATCCTGCATCCGCCACCAGGTGCCTAGAAGGAACCTGCCCGGTGGTTCCGCTGCTGGTAAAAACGAGGGATGGCTCCAATCCTTCACCGATCACTTCATGTGTTTTAAAAAAGCCAATGGGCAGAAAGGGTATCTGCCCGGTATTTTCGACCTGCTCCGGCTTTACACGGAGGTTTTGCAGAAACTGCCGGTAAACAGGATTGTGCAAAGCCTGATGACGGAAAACGTCCATCGCCATCCTGTCGAAATCGATGGTACCCTGAAGAATATTTCTTTTGACTGATTCGGCCGCTGACATGCCCGGACGGGAATATATTTCAACAAATTACAGGCGAATAATATTCATATGCAAACCCGGGTATTTGGATTTACAGGTTTCTATTCCTAATTTAGCGGGGTCATGATCATCACCGTTTCCTGGTATTCAATGGAACTGACCGGGAAATTCACTGCATATCCTAACTGCCTTCCTATATGAAAATCAACATCCGTTTCCTGACCGTTTTCCTTTTATGGTCCGGCATTGCACAGTCCCAGGTACAATTTTCCCAACTATCCTGGCCCCAGGCGCTGGAACAGGCAAAAAATGAATCCAGGTATATCTTTGTGGATGCCTTTACCGACTGGTGCGTCTGGTGCAAGGAAATGGACAGGAGGACCTTTTCCAATAAGGAAGCGGGCGACTTCATGAATCCGGGATTTATTGCCCTTAAAATGGATATGGAAAAGGATACCGGCGTGACCTTTGCCATGAAGTACCGGGTAACCGGTTTTCCAACATTTCTGATTTTCAGTCCGGAAGGTCGCCTGGTTTATGTCATGCGCGGCTTCATGGAGGCTGAACCCTTTATTGCCGGACTTCAGAAATCCATGGAAGGAGAACGAAGGACAGGTTTCCCAGGCATATCGGACAAGCTGGAACTTGATTTTCCCGCATTTTATGTACAGTCCTTTAAAGGCAACCCTGCCGGCAAGGTGGTGAAAGCCGACAGCGCTGTTATTGCCAATTACCTGCATTCCGGAAAGGATTTATTTTCTGAAGTCAACTGGTCCGTGCTGACGCGATTTATGGGAAATCAGCCCTGGAGCCAGGAGTTTATCCTGAGTAACCGTGAAAAGTACTCGGCCCTTTTCGGAAAAGAGGAGGTGGATGATGTCGTTCAAACTATCATCAGCAAAAGAATTCTGGCATCCATTAAATCCCGCGATGAAAAACAGTTTGAACAGTCTCTGTCGCTGGTTGACAAATACCTGGAAGACCCGGATGGAAAAACAAAACGGTATTACCGGATCACTTATTACCAGGAAACGGCACAGTGGATAAAAATGGACAAAATGATCCAGGAACTGATCAGCGCCGAAGGTTACGTGGAATCGCTGAATGAGTTTGCCTGGACCATTTATGAAAAATGCAGGGAACCTGCCGTCATCCGGGATGCCATTAACTGGATGGAAAAACTGACGGATAAAAGTCCGACCTATGCCTCGCTGGACACCTATGCCGCCCTGCTGTATAAAGATAAACAATACGCCCCTGCATTATCCGCAGCCGAGCGGGCCTTGTCGAACGCCATGGAAACCAACCAGGACAGCAAGGAAACACAAGCCCTGATGGAGAAGATCAGAAAAGAAATGAAATAAGCAACCGTCCCTGTACAACCCCGCAGTATTCCGTCCGGATTTTGATTAGGGATGGAGTGCTTACTGCAGCACCACCATTTTCTTTGACCTGAATTCACGTCCGTTCGACAGGGTGTAAAAATAGATACCGGGTTTCAGCTTACTCCGGTCAAACAGGACCTGGTGCCGGCCTTTTTCAATATGTCCATTTACGGGAACAGCCACCACCCTGCCGTTGATATCCCGGACCGTGAGCGAAAGGTTTCCGCTATAACTGCATGCATATACGATTTTTGTCTGGCCCGTACCCGGATTGTCGCTGTTCTGGGTCAGAAATAGTTCCTGTCCGGGACCCGGTGCGATGCCTGCGGGATCATCACCGCTGACTTCCCTGATCCACAACCCGCGGCCATAGGTACAGGCGGCCACATAAAAGGTTCCGTTGATGCTTAAGCTGTCCACATAATCCATTTCATTGACCAGGGCTGCCGGGGGCATGCCGTTGTTCCAGGTGCTCCAGGTCTGGCCGCCGTCAACCGTCTTAAAACAACCCGACTCCGTACCCAGGTACAGGAGATTTGGATTGCCCGGGTAAGGGATCAGGTCCGTAACGGCCACGTTGGGCAGGTTTCCCGAAATGTTCGTCCACGATTGGCCCCGGTCGGTTGTTTTGAACACCTTGTTCCCGGCACCGTTACCGGGCAGCCCGCCGGCCAGCGCATAAGCCACATCGCCGTCGAGGATATCCACGGCCACTTTACGTATATTGGTATTGGTTGGCAAGCCGGACGAGCGGTTAAACCAGCCCTGGCTGACTCCGTCATAGGCCAGCACTTTCACCGGATTGTTGTAAGCCAGACAGGTGTAAACCGTCGGATCAAAAACGGCATCATTGCTGACGGTAAAATCCCAGATATCGGCGGGAGCGGCATTGGCCGGGTTCAGGAGGGTCCACATGCCTCCGTTATTATTGGAATAATATACGTTCCGTTCGCAGGCCGCATAATAGATGGACAGGTTACGGCTGATACGGAGTTCCGGAAACCAGTCCCCGCAGGTATCCACACCGGCATCGGCGGCATTCATGTTCACGCCCGCATCGAAAGTAACAAAGCGGTGTGACTGCAGCGCTCCCCCGTAAATGCCGTTTCCGTGAATGAACGTGTTGGAATCCGCGGGATCCATAGCCACGCCGGATCCGTCGCCGCCTCCCTTGCAATTCCATAACCCGGCCGTGGCGTAACACTTGTAATGAAACCCGTTATCCTGTGTCGTGCCGCCAACCACATTGGCATTGGACTTTCCAACGCTGAAGTGGTAATACTGGGATACCGGCAATTCATTGAATTTACTGACATTAATGGTGGAAAAGGAAAAACCGGCATTGTTGGAAAAAAACACACCGCCGTCATTGCCTACAAAAACATCGGTTCCGTTCGGGTTCCAGACAATGGCATGCTGATCGGCATGCCTGGCATCCACTTCGTTAAAGTTCATGCCGTCCCAGGTTCTCCACATCCCTCCTCCCCCGGCCAGCACAATGTTATCGTTGGTGGGGCAAACGGCAATGACATTGTTATACCAGCCCTGACCCCAGTGAAATTCTCCGGTTGCCGGATCTCCGTTCAGGTCGATACCAAAGGTACAGGTGGTCCAGGTTGCACCTCCATCCACCGTTTTATATATTCCTTTCGTTGTATTGTTATTGTCATGGGTCATGTTGACATACACCACGTCCGGGTTCACGTTCCCGATGGCAAGCGCGGTCCGGCCAACATTAGCGGTCGGAACACCGGTTTGCACCACCCAGGTGTCACCCCCGTCAACCGATTTATACACGCCATGTTTCCAATAGGCCAGGTAAAGTATGGACGTATTCTGTGAATTGATGACCAGGTCGCTGCAGCTTCCGTTGCTGAAGAAAAATTTCCGGGTCCAGGTGGCTCCCCCGTCATTGGAACGGTAGTACCCATCGGCTGTTGCCGCATGCATGATCTGGGAATTCCCGGGCGTGTAAAACAGCTTGTGAAAGGAAGAAGGGGTTGGGCTCATGCTTACAGGCTGCCAGGTTTGTCCGTTATCGCTAGTTTTAAAAAGCCCGGTGCCGCTATGCGAAGCCGGCTCTCCCGTACCGAAAAACATGATGGTGGAATCGGCGGGATCGGTGGCAATGGCCCCGCCCCAGAGGCTGCTGAGCTGATCGCTCATGGAAACCGGAACCGGGTTCACACCTCCGTCAAACCGCCAGACTCCGCCGCTGGCCGTTACGACCCGCAGGCTGCTGTTATCGGTGGAATTCAGCTCAAAATTGGTGATGCGACCGCTGAATTTCGTATTACCCATGTTGACTTTAACCCCTCCGGCCCCGAAGTATTTCCAACTATTGACGGCACCGGCGCTTTTCTGAAGCGTTGCTTCTGACGGCATAACCCTGAGTTGTTCCCGGAGATTGATAAAATAATCCGGACCCGGCATGCCCACCGGTACGTATAAACGCTCAAAAAATAATTGTTGCCGCCGGGCTCCCTTCCCTCTCACCTGCTCCTCTTCCCCCTCCTGGGCCTTCAGGCCTTCCGGAGCGAATAGCGCCAATCCTGTCAACAGAAAAAATAATAGCTTTCGGTTCATCATGGTTTTCATTTTGTTGCAAACGTGTTTTTTGGAAGGATAAAGGTAGCTAATTTCAATATACCAGCCTTCCTTCAGCCAGTGGTTTTTGCATCCGGGCAGGACGATTTTTGTAAAAATTATGCAAGATTCAGGAGGTGTCCGTTTCCAATTCAGGATCCATAACCTGCGTTTCATCCTGAATAATCCGCAATACGGCCGAAAAACCGGTGTCCTGACAGGGGTTTGCGTAATTTTGAAGAATGACCGTCCGGAATAAAAAGATTCAACTTCCAGCCTATACCCGTCATGACGGCCTGGTTATGCTGGCCGTAGTTCCCCTGCAAATACTGATCTGCAATTACCTGTTGCTTGGTGATCGTTATTTCCAGGATATCGGGGTGTTTTTGACGGCCACCCTGATATATTTTGCCTTTATGTTCGTGGTATTCCAGCTTTGCGGCATGCTGGCGCTGGCCTTTCTCAGACGGATGCCGGAGGTACGGGACACCCCAAAAAGGTTGTTTTTTTCAACCATTTGCTATATCCTGGTTACCTTCAGCCATATCACCCCGCTGATGTGGGTGTTTGAACACATTTCCTCCTTGAACTACCACCGGGAGGCGCTTGTTGACTGGAGGGTGGCGCTGGTTGGTGTGGTGGGCAACATCATCATCACCCTGATTTTTGAAGGGCTGGCGGCTTTTGAACGCTGGAAAGCCAGCTTGTATGAAACCGAACAACTTAAAAAGGAAAACATAAGCAGCCAGCTCCAGGGTCTGAAGAACCAGATGAATCCCCACATCCTCTTCAACAGTTTCAATGCCTTGTCTTCCCTGATCAGCGAGGATCAGGCAAAGGCCGAAGCCTTTCTGAATGAGATGAGCAGGGTGTACCGATACCTCTTAAATAAAAACGAAGACTGCCTAACCCCACTGACCGCTGAATTGCAGTTCATCAGTTCGTATTACCACCTGTTAAAAACCCGGTACCCGGACGGCTTATGCCTGCACATCCATGTACCCGAAAACTGCGCTGACAAATGCCTGCCCCGGTTCACCCTCCAGGCCCTGGTTGAAAATGCCATCAGGCATAACAGCATCGCAAAAGATTCCCCCCTTCATATTACCATTTCCTGTCCGCATGAACTTGAGCTGGCCGTGGAAAACAACCTGCAGCCCAAACTATCCGTTTTGCCTACGGAGAAAGCAGGTCTTGACACCATTGCCGCGCGCTACAAACTGCTCCACAACAATCCAATTTCCGTTGAAGAAAATCCGGAGCGGTTCTGCGTAAAAGTTCCGCTGATATATATTCCGAAACCAACCCCCTGCTGACCGCATAACTGATTCCAACCTATAGTATCCATACTCATGAAATTACTGATCATCGAAGACGAAGACCTGGCCGTTAAAAAACTGCAAAAAACCCTTGCATCCGTTGACAGCAAGGCAGAAGTGGTGGGCGTCACGCACAGCATCCGTTCCTCCGTGGACTGGTTCACAACCCATCCTTCACCGGATCTGGTATTGATGGATATTGAACTGGCCGACGGACAAAGCTTTGAAATTTTTGAACAAACCGAAGTGAAATGCCCGGTTATCTTCACCACTTCTTACGATGAGTATGCCATTCGCGCCTTTAAGGTCAACAGCGTGGACTACCTGTTAAAACCCGTTCAGCCGGAAGACCTGAAGGCGGCCATGGAAAAATACCAAAACCTGAAGGCGCGGTATAAGCCGGAAGCCCCGTTGCCCTCGCTGAGGGTTGAACAACTGGTGAAGGAAATTCAACAGCAACTGACCGTTAAGGAATACCGTAAACGGTTCCTGGTGAAACACCTGAACAAGCTGGTTTCGGTGGATGTTAAGGACATTGCCTGCTTTTTCAGTGAAAACGGCCTGAACTTTTTTCTCACCTTCGACAACAGGAAATACCTGGTGGATTACCTGATGGATGAACTCGAAGAGATGCTTGACCCCGAAACATTTTTCCGGGCCAACCGTTCCCTGATCGTGACATTCAGCAGCATTGAAAAAATGGAGGATTATTTCGGCGGCCGGCTCTCGCTGAAGCTGAGATCCGTCCTTGACCGGGAAACCTTGGTCAGCAGGGAAAAAGTGAGTGACTTCAAAAAGTGGATGGGCAAATAATTCCTGGACCATCGTGTGAAACCGGCTGAATCACAGGCCGGTTTTTTTGTTTATGGCAACAACAGCCCGTCAGAAAAAATATCAGACAACTCAACCTGCTTTTTCCCCAATTGAGTTGATTTCTTTACCCGAACGGGGTTCCGTGATTGCATATTTGCATCATCAAAAACATCATAACCTAAATACAACTATTATGAAAAAGATTCTATTCCTCATGCTGGCCGTATCCTCACTGGCCGGATGCAGACCCGAAAAAGATGAAGACACCACACCGGGAGGCGGGGCCACCGGATACGTTCCTGCCGAAGCTGCAGGCAAGTGGCTCCACGGAACCTTCTCCATGTCCAGTTACTGGACCTATAACGGAATCTATATGGGAAATCCGTTTTCCCAATCCGTCGCTTTCTATTTCACCACCAACGGACAATATGAAATGTATTATACCGGCCAGACGAACAATTACGGTTGCACGACGGATGCATTTTCATTCTACAGGGGATTTGCTGTTTTCACCGACTCCACCTTTACGGTTACGCCTACGGTAGGCAGGTTCAGGGGCTACTACAAATGCTCGCCCAACTCCAACTTCGACCGGGCCGCGGCTGCCTCCGAACTTAAACCGGCCACTTATTTTTACCGGTATGAAACCGATACCAACGGTAAAAAATGGATGGTGGTGAGCTTCCAGGCCAATGATCCGTATCCGTCGTATTTTGCACAAACCACCTGGTAACAATCCTGTGCCAGATTTAAAAAAGCAGGGCGCCATCGCATCCTGCTTTTTTATCAGGCTTCATTTAAATACCGGCCGACCCTGATGGATGAAGCATCAGCGATCCATGATTCACCTTATAACCGGATAAACTGTTTCGAATAAACAATGCCCTCCCGTGTTATAAAAATATGGTAGGAACCAGCCGGCAAATTTTCAATGCTAACCGTTATCCTGAGCCTTTCATTGCTGACCTCCTGCCTGACCTCAGGAATAAACACTTTTCCCTGGCTGTCAGACAATCTTACCGTCATTTCCCGCTCCTGGTCAGTTTCCACTTCAACCACCAGTTCCGATCCCGCAGGATTAGGAAACAATTCCAGGCCGTTGGCCCTGGAGGAATTATTTTTGACACCCGATGTACCCGTAAACGAAAACACGTCACCGGCGATCGTACAGAACCAGCCATGATTCAAATCGGGAACAGAAACAGCCGAAATATCCTCGGTTGTCCCGGATAAACCGGATTGCCAGGTGGTTCCCGCATCAGTGGTAAAATCCAGGTCTCCGCCGGTACCTGCCACCCAGCCATGATCGGAGTCCGAAAAAGAAATGCCCATGAAGTCGGCATTGGCAGAAGGAGATTGTATGGTCCAGGAAACACCGGCATCGTTGCTGAACAATATAGTTCCGTTCTGACCACATACCCATCCCCGGTTATACTTAACGGAGATATCCAACAGGTCATCCCCTGTTCCGGACGTTACGGGATTCCAGGAATTACCTCCGTCCGTGGTCAGATATAGTTCACCACCGGAACAGCAAAACACACCCTGCTGGCTGTTAAAGAAACGCATGGCAAATATATCCTCTCCCGTAACAGACTGGGTTGTCCAGGTCAGTCCCCCGTCCGTAGTATGTTCCAGCAGTCCGTTTTTTCCCATGATCCATCCGTTCAAGGAATTGAGGAAGCAAACATGAAAAGCCCGATCGTTAAAATAGGAAGCGTTTGTCCACGTGTTTCCTCCATCCGCCGTTTTGATAAACAGGCCATTATTACCACCGCCGTTTCTTCCCGCCGCAAATCCTTCGCTGGTATTGATGAAACAGGCCTTGTTAATTTTATAGGCCGGGTCTCCGAAACTGCTTACATTCCAGGTTTGACCGCCATTTCCGGTGCTCAGAAAGACACCGGTTACGAAGGTACCGTTGGCTGAGGAATCGCCAATGACATACCCGTTATCCGCGTCCATAAAATGTATATCGTTCATTTCGAGATCAGGCCGCTGCATATGGAGCTGCCAGTTCTGGGCCCGAAGCGTCAGCGACAATCCGGATAATGCCATTAAAAGTAAATACGTTTTTTGTTTCATTGCTAGTTGGTTAGTAATTGTTAACATTTCAAAATTACCAACAGGGCCTCCGGCAAAAAACATTTAGTTGCCGGACAGGAAAATTTCAGCGCTGAACCGGAAGGATGACATGCTCCTATACGTGGAAACCGCAATTATACAGCCGGGACGATTTTCACCCGGCTGAATACGCCCGTTATTTTCCATATTTTCGGTTGATACCGTATGAACGGATGTTCCTGGATCCTATGTCAACATGGCAAAATTACACCACGAACCAGCACCGGGAAACGTGCTCCAGACAATGTACCGGGCAACACCATGTTATCATGCGCAGACGAGATCTGATTTCGCTATCGACCATCCCGGCCTCACCGGGAAAAACGTTGCAGAGAATAATGTCTTTCCGAAGGTGCAAACAGATTGATCATAACCGCATTAATTTCAACACCCGGCTATTATTATTTTCCCTGATCGTGCAATAATAAATTCCGCTTTCCAGTTCCTGCAGGTCTATCCTGACCCGGAATGGTCCGGGTGCTGCCTCACCGGAGAAAAGCAATTTCACCGTCCTCCCGGAGATATCCTCCAGCGAAATGATGATATGGCCCTGCCGCTGTATCTCAGCAAACAGCGAGGCTTCGTCGCGGGCAGGGTTGGGTATGATTACCGCATGATTAAAACCGCTCGCTTCAGGGATGTCACTGATAACCATATATCCCGATGGAGAACTGCATCCCAGCGAATCGGTGATGATCACAAAATAGGTTTGAGGTACAGGCGGTACATAATAAACGGAGGTGGCACCCGGCAATGGACCGTTGAGGTCATACCACTGGTAACTATAGGCAGGAGTACTGTAAAGCGTATCCGCAGACTGACTGATTACCGGGGCAGGAGCAAGCTGGTATTCGGTTATAAATGCCGGAAGTACCATTGAATCACAACCGCTGGCATTGCAGGCCACCAGTTTCACATCAAATGTCCCGTAAGCAGGATAATATATGCCTGTCGGATTCTGAAGTGTTGAAGTATCCGGTGTTGCACCCTGGAAGTACCAGCTCCAGGTAACCGGATTATTGGTGGAAAGGTCGAAGTAATCAATGGCCTTTTTATCGCACCAGCTGGTATCGGATGAACTGAGATTGACATTTGGCGCTGCACCCGCAGGTACACAAGTCATCTTAAAAAACACAGGCTGATCGGCAATGCCGTTTACCTTAACCGGTCCGAAAACACCTGGCGTTGTCGGAAAATCCTGGGAGTGCGAAGTTGAGCTGATACTTATCGTATCGTTAAAACCACCATGATCCTGTATTGAAATCCTGGGTGACGGGTAATCATAAAAGCTTCCGGCATAATCTGCATCACTACCCCCAACATACGTAGAGCCTCCGCAGCCATATCCCGTAGCAGTTGTGTTTAGCTGAACAACAAAAAAATCATACGTTCCTGCATTGTTTGGCTGATAAGCACCCGGTGATGTCGGGAACTGGTTTTGCGTTATACCGCATATATAAGCTTCGCCGGCGCTGTTAACGGCAAGACCGGTACCCTGATCATAATCAACCCCGCCTAAAAATGTTGCATAATCCAATACACTGCCAGTTGCATCCAATTTCACGACAAAAGCATCGGTTCCGCCAGCACCTGCGTGAACGGGTTGTAAAACTCCCGGTGTAGTCGGGAAAGCAAACGTGTACGTTGTGCCGGCTACAAAAACTTCGCCTGTAGTTTTATTCACATCAATTGCATTACCGGTACCGGGGGCAACATAAGTAGAGTACAAAAGTGTAACAGGTGTTATAGCACTCAGCTTGGCAACAAAAAACATTGCCCCATCCTGGCCCCCATTATAAACGGTATTATAGGCACCGGGGGTGATCGGGAATGCAGGTGTTATGGAAGTTGATGAGATAGTTCCTGTTATATATGCATTGCCGGCGTTATCAACAGCAATACTTCTGCTCTTGCAATATGAAAATGAGCCGGCACCAATACGTGTGGAATAAATCAAACTGCCTGCACCACTTTGGTTGATGTCAAACTTTGCCACAAATGCATCATTATCACCGGAAGGATAAGTGGTGGAGTTAACTACCGGAAAATTTCCTATTGAAGTATATCCTGTAACATAAGCAATACCATTTAAAGCCAATGCAAGGTCATATCCTGTTTCACTACCGGTTCCGCCAATAAATGTGGAATAAACCAAACCGGAACCTGCCGCATTCAGTACCGTTAAAAAAGCATCGGATCCGGTATTATGCACCTGCTGATAGGCATTTGTTGTGGTCGCAAAGGTAGTAACACCGGTAATATTCAATTCAACCGTTCCCGTAACATAGGCTCTGCCAAATTCATCAACCTGAATATCTGCGCCAAATTCAGATGACGTTCCCAACAGGTAGGTCCAGTAAATTAACGTACTGCCATCAGCTGAAAACTTTGCAATATAAATTTCAGGTCCTATACCAGATGCATTTGAATAGGCTCCAGGAGTAATCGGAAACGAATCATCAGAATAACCGGTCAGGTAAACGTTACCATCCGCATCCATTGCATTGGAAAAACAGTAATTCATGTTGTTACTGCCCCCGGGTATATTGGTGTAAGATGACCACACCATCTGAAACAATGGGTCAATTATCAAATCATAATTTTTATCAAAACCACCGGGTACTTCAAAACCAAATGTTGAATCGTTAACCAGTGTGTAATATACATTTACAGCCACCTTTTTTCCTTTAATGATTTGCCATGCCACAGGCTGTTGATGCACCTGGGTGTTCCATTCAGTAACCACTTCAAGTTCACCGTCAGCATTAATTTGTAAATTTTTTATTCCCTCATAAGTACTTACTATTTCATCTACACTTCCACCTTTGTGTACGATGTAATCATATTTAAGATTACCGGCGCTATTATAAAACAGCAAATCAATACCCGGATAAACAGAACTGTACTTAATCCGGCTGCATTGTTCAGGATGAATGATCCATTTTGTGGAATCATTGCCGGATATATAAGAAATCACGCTTTTGCTTTCATCAATTGCGGTGATTTTCTTTGAGGGATTGGAATTGACAAATTTCATATTCCACACCAAGGAGGGATATACTTCTGAACCATCCTCATTTTCTACTTCCTCACCAATTTGGGCAAAACTTAACCCATCTTTCAGAAAGTAAACATTATGACCGTTAGTATGACCCCGGTAAAGAATTTCATTTTGCCACTGTCCTTTGTTTTGTAGAAATGAACCAGGTGATCCTGAATTTCGTCCGGATGCTGACAGCGTTTGAAAATTGAACATGCAAAACGGAATCAATAAAATGTAAAACATAAAACTTTTCATTATTTCTAATTTTTTTATGAGTTAAATTGATTGAAAACTTCCATCAGATTAAATTTTGCAGAAATAAATTTCATTGTTTAATGTTGATAAATCATGGTCAATGAATTTTATTCGCTCCAGGGAAAACCTTGTTGAAATTGACTGATTACATGTCCGGTTAAGTACGAAATAACCAGGAAAACTTCCATTCAGGCGACTGGGATTTTGCCGCTACGGAAACAATTAATGCAGGCAGGAGTATATACAGGTTTTTTATAAATCAATTTTTAATAAGTTTAACCGTATTCATTTTATCTTCGGATATCACTTTACAGAAATATAATCCTGAGTTAAGCTCCGACAAATCAATGGTGATTTTATTCAAACCGGCCTGACGGATTTGCAACGGAATGACCTTCGCTACCCTTCCGGCTATATCCAGAATTGAAATAAAAACAGATTCTTCTCCTTCTGCGTGTATGGATAGTGTTGCCATGTCCTTAACCGGGTTAGGGTAAATTTCAATTCCAGTATGCGGTTCCGCTTCTGCCAAACGGCAAGATAAAGTTGTAAAATTCTTAACGGCCGAAAATGCGGAGAATATATCCGAACCGGTGGTATCGCAAACCGTTCTGATTTTCCATTTATATGCAGAACTGCATACCAGGTTATTAACAGTTAAACTGGTCTTTGTCTTGCCCACGTTAACCTTCGTCCATACCGTATCCGCTGATTTTTTATAATAGACCTGGTAACGGATAATGTTGCTGACGGCAGAAAAGTTTAATTTTACCGAGGTGGCGGTTTTATTTGTAATACTTAAATTTACAGGAGGATTGCAGGGTAACACAGGAGCCGGCTGAGAAATTTTTGCAGTTGTACCACCGGTTAAATATACATGATAATCAGTTCCGAATACAAACCAAACCGGGTAACCGCCCGGGGCAGTTGTCGTCCATGCAGGTGTTCCGTTGCTGTTAACCTTACAAACACCCATTTGGGACATGGTGCTTCCTGCAATATAGGCGGCATTGCTTATATCCAGCTTCATCGGTGCAAGTGA
The DNA here is from genome assembly GCA_964458125.1 of uncultured Flavobacteriaceae bacterium. Taxonomy (GTDB): domain Bacteria; phylum Bacteroidota; class Bacteroidia; order AKYH767-A; family OLB10; genus CAYWHE01. The sequence goes on from CAYWHE010000082.1 coordinate 13,268, forward strand.
CAGCAACGCCAATGCAGGTCCGTCAGCATCCAGGTTCTGCCAAAGCAAATTTCCGGCTGCATCATATTTCATAAATATCACGCCATAACCGGCAGCAGGATATCCGCCGACAACGGGTTTGTTATCGCTGCCAACCTCAACCTTGTTACCATTATTTAAATTTGGCTGCGACCAGATTACCGCTCCTGTCGGAGAGAGCTTTTTAAGCACACTTCCCGGATTTGAACCATTGATGATATAAGTATTTCCAAACGCGTCACCTGCAGCATCACCAACGGAAAGGCTTGCCACTCCGCCAAGACTCCAGATGTTATTTCCATTCAGATCAATTTTTGAAAAGCCGTTCACGCTGCCTGTCAGGCCTCTGTGAATAATTACGATTTTATTATCAGGGGTAAATTTGAAGGTGATTGGCGCACCTATTCCCGAGTCAAAATAATTCCAGATTGCGACTCCTGACGGATTGAATTTTTTCACCTTGGTTACCTGACCGTTTGGTCCCGTGCCAATGCCAATCACGTATATGTTATTGCCGGCATCTATCAAACACTTTTTGGTTGAAGAACCATCAAAAGAATTTTCATAAACAACCCTCCATAATAAAACGCCTGCCGGATTGTATTTCATTAGCACACTTGCCGCATTAACCGGATTTGAATATCCGGACCGAATCGTTCCGGAAACAATAATATCTCCCGAATGATCGGTTTCAACCCATGTGGCTACTTCATGCCTGGTGTTATCCGTATTGTCATAAGTCGCATTCCAAAGAATAGTCCCTGCCGGGTTTCTTTTGGTAAGCGTAATATCCCCCGCAGGATTGTAATCCCAGTTTGCCGTATAAACATTGTTTGCAGAGTCTGTTGCTATACCCACCCCGCCGGGATAATTGAACCAGTCTACCGCAACTTGTGCCTGAGTTACGGAACTCATTAAAATAATTGCAAAGAAGATTTGTTTTTGCATATTGCTACCTTTAAAAATTACCGTTCAATTACAAATTTTGAATACCATATTTTTTCATTCCGGATTACCCGGATAAAATAATATCCATGGTTTAACCCGCCTACATCGAGATTGTTTTCTGTAATGTTTTTATCAATCAGCAATATTCCTGATGTATTATAAACCTGTACATTTGTCCAGGATTCAGCCGTATTAATAAATTCAAAGCTTAATAAATCCGATACCGGGTTGGGAAATATCCTGATGCCGTCATGACCGCTTTTAATTTCCGATCCGGTTTTTGGAGTAACGATATTCACCATATAATCTTCCGTTTCGCCGCCCGGATAGTATCCGCAGGGAGCAGGCGGACTATCATAACGCATGGTTACCCGCATCCTGGTAGGGCCCGGTAAGGCATTTAAAGGAACGGTAAAATTGACTGCAATATATCCAAGGTTGGTGGAGGATATGTCAACGGCCAGTTCGCCGGGATCGGAAAAATCATTGTTGTGATTATAATCAATCCAGATCCGGTAATATTCGGAAAGGCCAAAAGGTAATGATCCGGAAAGATACCCATAAACAGCCGCACCCTGGGCCAGCGGCGTACTCAGGTTCGTAAAATCAGCGTATCCGTTATTGCCAAGTGTACTGTTTTGAATACCTCCAATCCATACCAGGTTCAAAAACTCCTGGGCCGTACTCAACCCCCCTGTAGCACAATAGCCGGCACCCGTCGTAGTAACAACCTGTGCCGCACTGTAACCGGAAGGCCCGCTGCCGCATATCGCTTCCACGGCATAGTTATAAGTTGTCCCTGCTGAAAGCGATTTTATTTTTTTTGATGTCAGGTTGGTGGAAATTATCGACCATACGGCAGCTGATGTTGTTTTGTACCGCAAATGATACAGGTAAGCCCCCGGAACCGCTGACCAGGAAAACAGGGCGCTGGTATCGATAACGTTTGTTGCATTCAAACCCGCCGGAATTCCACAGTTACCGGAGCCCGTATGGTCAAGAAAATGAAATGCCGTCATATTGGTGCCACCCAGTACAAACAGGCTGCTGTCGCTGGCCAGGGTGCAGGCTATACCCCAGCCCGAATATATATTCAAGGTATCAGCCCACTGTATCAAACCGGTATTTCCATACTTCAAGGTGACCATCCGCAGGTAGGATGAACCGTTGGGTTGCGTAAACACCGGTCCGCCCTTGCCGGTTACAAACACCTCACCGTTTGCCTTTGCCGACATAAAATAGGGCTGTTCATCATTTCCGGCTGTGGCATTGTACCGTGTATCCCATAATTTGATTCCGGCGGCATTTACCTGGAATGTAATCCAGTCAAAATACGATGCATTGATGGAACCGTAACCGGTAACACTTAGCCTGTTTGAAACAAAAGTAAACTGGGAAGGAAAATCATTCCCTCCAAAATCATACTTTTTTTTCCAAATCTGTCCCCCAGACGGATTCAATTTATAAATAACCATATCGCGTCCGCTGGTCGGCGAAACCTCGTTAGAGCCAGCAGTTAAAACGTAC
>CAYWHE010000083.1:0-15543 GCA_964458125.1 uncultured Flavobacteriaceae bacterium
AAGCCAGCTGATGAACAAGGGTATCAGATGTGTATTGCCCGTACTTCCGTCCTATAAAATGTGTGAGAACCTTCTCCATCCCAATTACCCCGCTTATGCCCTTTCCGGCGGGGACAAACGTATTGACCTGGTGGTTCAGTATTTTCCCGACCTGCTTCCGGCAACGGTGTTGTTGGCCCTGGAAGGTAAAAATCTGGAGTTGCTGAGCCGCTATGATGCCGGTCATTTGCTGAACATACGGGTGGATATAAGCCGGATCCGGGAACTGGCTTCCTATCCTTTTATCAAATGGATGGAAATCTGCCGTCCCCCGTCCACACCCGATGATACCAAAGCCAGGGGATTGCACCGGGCCAATGCCCTGGCCTCCGACTATGCCCTGGGCCGGCATTACGACGGCACCGGCGTCAATGTAGTGCTGGGTGATGACGGACTGATCGGGCCGCATATTGATTTTACCGGTCGCCTGGACAATTCCAATGCAACCGGTTACGGGCCGACACACGGTGATATGACCGGCGGAATCCTGGTTGGCTGCGGAAACCTGAACCCTGTTTACCGCGGCATGGCCACCGGGGCTTACCTTTACAATTATGACATTGGTCCGTATAATCACCTGACCGACATGCCTGTCACCAAAACCACCTACAATGTCCGGATTGCCTCCACATCTTACAGCCAGGGCTTCTCCATTGGAAACGGATGCAACGAATACAACAGCGATACCCAGACCGGTGACCAGATCATGCATCAGAATCCTGAATTAATGTGGGTGTTCTCGGCCGGAAATAACGGAACGGCCGATTGTTACAATGCAGGCGCCGGATGGGGTAACATCACCGGCGGGTTTAAAAATGGTAAAAATGTGATCGCCTGCGGCAACCTGAACTACCTCGATGTGCTGGAAACCAGCAGCAGCCGCGGTCCGGCAAACGACGGAAGGATTAAACCCGACATCTGCGCCAATGGCCTTGACCAGATGTCGACCGATGAAAACAACACCTACCAGGTTGGCGGCGGTACTTCTGCCTCCTCACCGGGTATTGCCGGCATCACGGCCCAGTTGTACCAGGCCTACCGGGAGTTAAACGGTGGCGCCGATCCCGATGCCTGCCTGCTCAAAGCCTGCATGCTCAACACGGCCCAGGACCTCGGCAACCCGGGTCCCGACTACAAGCATGGCTGGGGCCGCGTGAACGCGCTGAGGGCCGTTCAGACCCTGGAAGACAACCGGTACTTCAGCGACACCATCAGCCAGGGAAGCGTTAAAGCGTATAACCTGACAGTTGCTCCCGGCGTGGTGAAACTGCGCGTGATGCTGTACTGGCTTGATGTGGAAGGCGATCCGGCGGCCGCCAAATCACTTGTAAACGATGCCGACCTTACCCTGACCGATCCCTCCGCAACGGTGTTTAATCCCTATATCCTGGATCCCACCCCGAACCCGGTGAACCTCGATTTACCGGCAACTACCGGTGTTGATGACCTCAACAACATGGAGCAGGTGGAACTCGATAATCCTTCCAACGGAACGTATACCATTACAGTTACGGGTACGGCCATTCCGCAGGGTCCGCAGAAATTTTACATAGTTTATGAAATGATCAGCGATGAGGTCATCGTGACCTACCCCATGGGCGGGGAACATTTTGTACCGGGTGAATTTGAAACCATCCGTTGGGACTCCTATGGACCCAATGCCAACTTTGACCTGGAGTATTCCACCGATAACGGCGCCACCTGGAATACCATCCAGTTGGGCGCATTTTCAGCCAGCCGGGCATTTGACTGGGCCGTTCCTGCTGCCATTACCGGTGAAGCGCTGGTCCGTGTCACCCGCGGTTCGGTATCCGGCCAGAGCGCCAATACATTCTCCATCATGGGTGTGGTGCCTTCCGCCCAGATACAGGTTGATTATGCCTGCGTGGATTCCATGCAACTGTCCTGGCCGGCGCTTACCAATGCGACCTCCTACCAGGTTTACCGGCTTGGCGCAAAATACATGGATTCACTCGGCGTCACCAATACGAACTCCTTCGTATGGTCTGATGCCAACTACAATCCGACCCTGGATGAATGGTTTGCCGTCAGCGCCTTTGGCGCCAGCCAGGCTTCCGGAAGAAGATCGAATGCCGTTCACAAAGGCCCGGGATTGTTGAACTGCTCCGTTGCGGAAGATGCCGGGTTGTTATCTGTTTATCCCGTGAATGGTACGCAGTTCTCGAATTGTGATAACCTGACCGCCAAGTTTATCACCGTGGATATTCAGAACGGCGGTACCAACACGCTGACCAATATTCCGGTTAACTACAGCATCAATAACGGACCTGTCGTGACCGAAATATTCCCCGGTCCGCTGGCGGCCGGAGCCCACTTCTTCTATAATTTCACCACCACCAGTGATTTCACCACGATGGGTTTCTATAACCTGGTTGTCTGGACCTCGGACAGTATCGATGGAAATCCGTTTAACGATACGCTTTATGCCACTATCGAAACCATACAGGGAGTCTATTCATTACCCTGGTCTGAGGATTTCGAATCGTTCAGCCTTTGTTCCACAGCGGGAAATTGTGAACAAACCGTTTGTCCGGTTGAAAATGGTTTTGTCAACGATGCCAACGGAAATGCCGATGACATCGACTGGCGAACGAATGAAGGGTCCACGCCTACGGTAAACACAGGCCCTGATACGGATCATAATCCCGGTACCCCGACCGGTAATTACATGTATACGGAGGCCTCCGGAAATCCAAACCCCTGCACCTTCCGGCTGGCGCAACTCGTAACACCCTGTATTGACATGACTACGGCAACCAACCCGAAGCTGACTTTCTGGTATCATATGTATGGCGTTGGAATGGGCGAACTGCACGTCGATATATTCAACAACGGTACCTGGACCAATGATATCATGACCCCGGTAACGGGCGACCAGGGCAATGCCTGGCTGAAGGCAACCGCTGACCTGACGGCCTTTGCAGGAAATATTGTCAAATTCCGTTTCAGGGGAATTACCGGAAATGCCTCCTCCAGCGATATGGCGATCGATGACATCGGGATTGCGGAAACGCTTGCTGAAGATGTGGAAGTCAGCCTGCTGGAACCTGCCAATGGCAGCCAGTTTTCTACCTGTGATGACCTGACCAACAAAGTCATCACGATCCATCTGGTGAATAACGGGCTGGCGGTATTAAACAACGTTCCTGTAAGCTACCAGGTCAACGGAGGCGCTGTTCAGAGTGAAGTATACCCCGGACCTCTGGCTCCTGGTGCCTCCGCTTCCTATGACTTTACGGCTACGGTTGATTTGTCAGCAGTGGGCACCTATACGATCGTTGCATGGGCCGCCGATGTGAATGACCCGAACCAGGTGAATGATACCCTGCAGGTATCCGTGGAAACGATTGCCGGCTTGTATACCATGCCCTGGTCGGAAGATTTTGAAACGTTTGATCTGTGTTCCACGGCATCCGATTGTGCCGTAACGGTTTGTGATACTAAAAACGGTATCAGCAATGATCCGAACGGATCGGTGGACCAGATCGACTGGAGAACCAATGAAGGAGATACGCCGTCACAGGGAACGGGTCCATCCCAGGATCATAACCCCGGCACCCCGACCGGCAATTATATGTATACAGAAGCTTCTAACGGCTGTACGTTTCAGCAGGCCAACCTGATCACACCTTGCATTGACCTGACCGGTTCCACGAACCCCGAATTTGGTTACTGGTTCCATATGTACGGAGCCAACATGGGCGAATTACACACCGATATTTACAGCAACGGAAGCTGGATTGATGACATTATCCCGGTTGTTTCCGGAGATCATGGCGATATCTGGCTGCAGGCAACAGCTAACCTGAGCGCTTATATCGGACAGGTTGTGAAGTTCCGCATAAGGGGTATTACCGGGGCTGATTTCGACAGCGATATGGCCATTGATGATTTAGGCGTATATGAAAATACCGGCATACCCGATTACTACGTTAACGGGCAACTGCTGGTTTCTCCTAATCCCGGCAACGGACTCTTTAATTTATATTTGAATGCCGTACAGGATAAAAACCTGGACCTGCAGGTACTGGATTTACAGGGCCGCCAGGTATTCAGGCAGGAACTGACCACCTCCACCACGGCCTGGCAGGCGCGCATCAATCTCTCAGGTTTTGCCAAAGGTGTTTACTCTCTCCGGGTGACGAACGGGAACAAGGTATATAACACCCGCATCACTATCCTGTAACCATTGGTATCCATATGGATTTGATCTTGTCAGCCCTATTTAATACTTTTATAGTTCAATTCGGCACCGTATGAAACGAGTTTATATTTTAGCAGTGGTATACCTGTTTTCTCTAACAGGAAAAGTGAAGGCGCAATGGATATCTATTCTTTCCACTAAGCCAAAGGAGGCAGAATGCCGATTGGTTTCATCGGATGGACATCAATCCGTTTTAAAGTTTACCGTAAACGGTTTTAATGCCAGGATGACGAAAAACGGTCAGACGATCATCCGCGTTCCAGGTGGTACGGCCATACTGGAAAGGGGTGCCCCGGATATTCCCAAACTGACAGCTTCGGTAATCATTCCGGATCAGGCCGCCATGAAAGTGGAAGTTATTCATTCCGTTTATACCGATTATGCAGGTTTCTCCATTGCTCCATCAAAGGGCAATCTGTACCGGGATACAGATCCGAAACTCACACCGTTTGTATATGGCCCGTCCTATACCACGGATGCATTTTTCCCGGTCAGGGAAGCCGCTCTTGGGGACCCATACATCCTGAGGGATTTTCGCGGACAAACCGTAACCGTATTTCCCTTCCGCTTTAACCCTGTTACGGGCGTGCTGCGTGTTTATTCGGAACTGACGGTTAAAATTTCAGAAGATCCGGCCATTGTTACCGGCAGAAACCTGCTGAACCGACAGGGTCCTGCACCTGTTCCTTCCAGGGAGTTCGGGATGATTTACCAGAATCACTTTAAAAACCCTCCCGCCGTTCAATATACCTTATTACCCGAACAGGGTAAGATGCTGATCATTTCCGATGTGGCGTTTATGCCTGCCATGGAGCCTTTTATCAACTGGAAAACCAAAAAGGGAGTGGAGGTAGAAATGGTGGATATGGCCGTGGTGGGATCCACTGAAATGGACCTCAAGAGTTATGTCAGCAACTATTACAATACCAACGGGCTCACCTTCCTGCTGCTGGTTGGCGACTACCAGCAGATACCATCTCCCATGGCATCCTATGCACAGACCGGAGGAGCCTCCGATCCCAGTTATGGTTATATTTCCGGCGCTGACTCTTATGCTGAAGTGCTGGTGGGCCGATTTTCTGCCCAGTCTGTTGCCGATGTGCAGACGCAGGTTCAGCGGGTGCTGAATTATGAGATGAATCCAGCGGCGGGCGCGCCTTTTTATGGCAAAGGCGTTTGCGTTGGTTCTGACCAGGGCCCCGGTGATGATAATGAATATGACTGGGAGCATGAACGAAACCTGCGTGCCGATTTGTTGTCCTTTACCTATACCGATGTGGAGGAATTGTATGACGGCTCACACGGAGGCATGGATGCGGCAGGGAATCCTTCCGCTTTCGACCTGATCAACAGCTTCCAGAACGGTATATCAATCGTAAATTACACCGGTCATGGCAGCACCAATGCCTGCAGCACAACGGGTTTTTCAAGCAATGACGTGGCTGGCCTGACGAATTACAACATGCTTCCCTTCATCTGGTCCGTAGCCTGTGTAAATGGCGAATTTACCGCCGGTAATTGCCTGGCTGAATCCTTTTTACGCGCCCAGTCGGGCGGACAACCCACCGGAGCCATTGCCGCCTTTATGTCTTCGATAAACCAGTCCTGGGATCCTCCTATGGACGGACAGGATGAAATGGTGGACCTGCTTGTGGGCGCCAGTGTTCATCATACCATGCGCACCTTTGGCGGTTTATCGGTGAATGGTTGCATGCACATGAATGATGAATACGGACCTGCCGGGGCGGAGATGACTGATACCTGGCATTGTTTCGGAGACCCGTCCCTCGAGGTGAGAACGGCTCCGCCAACTGCCATGACTGTCAGCCATGCGGCCATGACTTCCATAGGGACGACCCAGTTAACCGTCAACTGCAATACCGACAGCGCCCTGGTCTGCCTGTCGTTAAACGGAAATATCCTGGGAACCGGAATGGTGCTGGGAGGAAGCGTACAGATTTCATTTGCCTCCCTGCCGTCCATTGACACCCTGGATGTCACCGTCACCGCATTTAACAAGGTTCCTTACATGGGTATTGTTGATATTATCGGTTCCACCGGTACTGCTGAAATCATAGACGCCACAGGCCAGCCGTTGGAGGTTTACCCGAACCCGGTTCGGGATGAGGCGGAGATTTTCATTCAGCTGGAACAGCCTTCGCCAATAACCATTTCCATATACGATGTAACGGGAAGTACGGTCCTTCAAACCGGATACGGAGTGATACAACCCGGCCGGCAGTCAATGCCTGTTCATACCTCCGGTTTGAATCAGGGTTTGTATGCCATCCGCGTAATGACCGGAACAGCTGTTTTTACAACAACGATCTTAATTCAGCGCTGATCTGATCCGGAAGTAAATAATAGAGCCCGTTCAACAGACGGGCTTTTTTTTAAAAACAAGTTTGAACGGCAATGTACCGGCAGGGATTACTGAATGACCGGCAACAGGCCCCTGATACCCATATCCACCACCGTATCGCCATTGGCCGGATCATAAAGGCCGTCCGGAACCTGGTCGATCCATTCAAAACTGTTGTTGGTCGAAAGTGAAACGGTGATCACCATATCCTTTGTTTCCTTGCCTGTAATGGAAAAGGGGGCTGCAAACGGGCCGGTAACCACACAGGAACCGGGTGGAATGGGCGAAGTGGAAAAGAGCGGGTTGGGCACGGTGGTGGCCCCGGCAGGTGCTTGTCCCTGAACCGTTTGCCCGTAGGCTTCAAAGGCCCAAAAACCCTGCAATTTATTGGCATTTACCACGATGGTGGTTTGCCTGGGCCGGAATGATTTGATATAGGTGTTGAAACCGATAAAGGAAGCGACGGTCCCCGTGAAATCAAGTCCGTTGAAGCGAATGCGGATGTCATAATTCTGGTAGGCGAGCGAAACCCGCAGGTACTCATAGGTTCCGGGGGTAATACTTAGTAACGGCACGGAAAGAAACACTTCTCCTTCAGCTGCGTTGACCGACTTTTCAAAATCGATGGCATTGTTTCCGCCTGTTGTCGTTTCGGGCGCCCTGTACAATACCGCTCCTGCACCGAGCGGGGTAAGCGCATGGGGGGCCAGCTCCACATAATGAGCGCTCATGGAATGGAACAACGGAGACTGCGCGGCATGCCCCGGTGTTAATCCTGCCGGTTGGCCCAGGTTATCGAGCCGGACCTGCAGGCTGTCAAATTTGAATTTAAACACCAGCCTGGGTCCGTCATCCTGCTCATTGTTTTCATTTTTTTTGCAAGAGGTAAAAATCAGCAGGCAAGCCAAAGCAACGAACAGGTGAGGAGTTGTTTTTTTCATACGGCGGGCGGCTGAGGTTCATTGATCACAGGAATCCGGCAGAGGCTGACCGGGAAAGAAATCTGAACATTAAAAGGATATTAAAAAAGCCCGGATTTATCGATTGGGCAACAGGCTGTTCCTGGTGAATTAATTTCCAAGTTCACTCATGAACTTGATTCGCATAAGCCGGATTTCATCTTTGGTATATTCATTTTCACCCAGTTCGTTGATCGCGGAATCCACCGAATCGGTTTCGGCTGTTCGGAAGTAATCAAACACTTCTTCCTGCCGCTCGGAATCGATCACTTCATTAATATAATAATTAATATCGATGCGGGTTCCGGAGGCTACAATACTTTCAACTTCGGCCAGGACATCCCCGAGTTTAATTCCCTTTGCATCGGCAATATCTTCAAGTGAGAGTTTGCGGTCGATATTCTGGATGATATGAACTTTTAGACCTGACTTATTTACCACAGATTTTACCACCAGGTCAACGGGGCGGTCGATTTCATTTTCCTCTACATATTTGGCAATCAGGTCAACAAACGGTTTTCCGTATTTGGCGGCCTTGCCCACACCAACACCCACGATATTTTTTAATTCATCGAGCGTGACCGGGTAATTGATGGCCATCTCTTCCAGTGAAGGATCCTGGAAGATTACAAAAGGAGGAAGATTTTTCTGCTTGCTGATTTTCTTTCGCAGGTCTTTCAACATGGCGAAGAGCTGGGAGTCGGCGGCGCTGGTTCCCCCATTGCCGGATCCGTCATCGTCATCGTCATCCCCGTCAACATGATCGTAATTATGATCCTGTGTGATTTTAAAGGATTTGGGTTTTTCGAGGAAGGCCCTGCCTGCTTCGCTGACCTTCAGCAACCCGTAATTGTCAATATCCTTTAAAAGGAAACCGGCCAGGAGAGCCTGACGAATGGCCGCCATCCAGAACCTGGGATCCTTTTCAGCACCTTCACCAAAAACTTCAAGTTTATGATGTCCGTATGATTTAACCTGGTTTTCTTCCTTCCCCACCAGCACATTAATGACATGGTCAGCAGCAAATTTCTCCTTGATGGCAATGATGGTTTCCAGCAGGAGTGCAATTTCCTCCTGGGCTTCGATCTGGGTTTTCGGATGAAGGCAGTTGTCGCAATTCTGGCAATTGGTTTTGTTGTATTTTTCACCAAAATAATGCAGCAGCATTTTTCGCCTGCACACGCTCGTTTCGGCATAAGCAACGGTTTCCAGCAGAAGCTGTTTGCCGATTTCCTGTTCGGCCACCGGTTTGCCCTTCATGAATTTTTCAAGCTTTTCGATATCCTTATAGCTGTAAAAGGCCACACAGCGGCCTTCACCTCCATCGCGGCCTGAACGGCCCGTCTCCTGGTAATAACCTTCCAGGCTTTTGGGGATATCGTGATGGATGACAAAACGAACATCGGGTTTGTCAATGCCCATTCCAAAGGCAATGGTGGCCACAATCACATCAATTTCTTCCATCAGGAACTTGTCCTGGGTAGAAGCTCTCAGACCGGCATCCAGTCCTGCATGGTAAGGGAGGGCTTTAATACCGTTAACATTCAGGGTCAGGGCCACTTCCTCCACCTTTTTCCGGCTCAGGCAGTATATAATGCCGGATTTCCCGGAATGCTGCTTCACGAACTTGATGATCTCTTTCATCACATCCACCTTGGGGCGAACTTCGTAATACAGGTTGGGGCGGTTGAAGGATGCTTTAAAAACCATGGCATCCAGCATGTTCAGGTTTTTCTGTATGTCCTGCTGTACCTTTGCCGTTGCGGTAGCGGTGAGGGCGATAATGGGTACTTCCCCGATCTGTTCAATAATCGGGCGCAGGCGGCGGTATTCCGGGCGGAAATCATGGCCCCATTCCGAAATGCAATGGGCCTCATCAATGGCAAAAAAGGAAATTTTGATTTCTTTGAGGAAGTTGATGTTCTCTTCCTTGGTGAGGGATTCGGGGGCTACATATAATAACTTGGTTCGTCCTTTGAGGATATCCTTTCTGACCTGGGCAATTTCGGCCTTGGTCAGGGAGGAATTCAGGAAATGCGCCACGCCGTCATCCGTACCAAATCCCCTGATGGCATCGACCTGGTTCTTCATCAGGGCAATCAAAGGGGAGATAACGATGGCGGTTCCTTCACTGATTAAAGCCGGCAGCTGGTAACACATGGATTTTCCGCCACCGGTAGGCATAATAACAAATGTATCCTTCCTGTTTAAAACATTCTTGATAATCTTCTCCTGATCACCTTTAAAGGAGTCAAAACCGAAATACTTTTGCAAGGCCCCTAATAAGGTCTTCTCTTTCACTAACATTTCCTGTAAACAATAATTTTTCTACAAATTTAAATAATTTTGCCTCAATTCCTATTCTTTTTATTTGAAGTCTTTAACAAGCAAATTTTGATAAAATTTTGAAAACAGCAAAACAAATTCAAAAGCTTGCCATGCAAACTTTTGATATCGAGGCAGAAGCGATTGTTAAGCTGAAGTCCTTTATCGGTAAGGATTTTACCGAAAGTGTAAAGCTCATATATTCGGCCAGTGGCAGGGTTGTCGTTACAGGTATCGGTAAAAGCGCCATCATAGCGAATAAAATTGTGGCTACGTTAAATTCCACAGGGACTCCTGCTGTTTTCATGCATGCGGCTGACGCTATTCATGGCGACCTGGGGATGATCCAAAAGGAGGATGTGATCATATGCATCAGCAAAAGCGGCAACACGCCCGAGATAAAAGTGCTGGTTCCTTTACTTAAAAACTCCGGGAACAAACTCATTGCCATAGTTGGAAATATGCAGTCTTACCTGGCTGACCATGCCGATTATGCGCTGAACACCACGGTTGAAATGGAAGCCTGTCCGAATAACCTGGCCCCCACCACCAGCACGACGGCCCAACTGGCCATGGGTGACGCTCTGGCCGTTTGCCTGCTCGAATACCGTGGCTTCACCAGCCGTGATTTTGCCCGCTTCCACCCGGGCGGGGCCCTGGGCAAAAAGCTTTACCTTCGCGTGGGTGACCTGTATCCCGGTAATCCCCAACCCCGCGTGAATCCTTCCGATGGCATCCGGGAAGTCATCCTGGAAATATCCTCCAATCGCCTCGGGGCGGCCGCTGTCATACGGGATGGAAACCTGGCCGGCATTATTACGGATGGCGATTTGCGCAGGATGATGCAGCAAAAGAAATCCCTGGATGGACTGAAAGCTAAAGATATCATGACCGTACGGCCCAAAACCGCAGACAGGGAAATGATGGCTGTGGATGCCCTGCAACTTATGAAACAGTTTAACATCACCCAGTTGGTGGTTACAGATAAAAAAAAATACCTGGGCTTCATTCACCTGCACGACCTGCTGAGGGAAGGAATTATTTAATGGTTGCGCTGAACCCTATCCAATGGTTTGAAAAGGATAAATTCAAATTTTTTCCGGCTCATGCAACCTTCATGGAAAGGGTTCAATTTGTCGGGGAAATGAATTTGAAACCGCCACCGCCAAAGTAAGCTGAGCTCAAATTATTCCGTGCAGGAAATCAAACCGGTTTCCGGATACAAGAACAAATGTCAAAATTATTCAGGAAAGCCGATCCTAATACCGAGATGACCTTTCTCGATCACCTCGAAGCGCTGCGTTGGCACCTGGTGCGCTCGGCTGTCGTAATCCTGTCCCTGGCGGTGATCGCCTTCATCCGTAAGGATATTCTCTTTGACGGAGTCATCTTTGCCATGAAACGTGCTGATTTTCCAACCTACAGGGCCATGTGTTGGTTATCCGAAAAATATAACCTGGACATTTGCATTAAGGATTTTTCGTTTGAACTGATCAGCATCAATCTTTCCGGGCAGTTTACCACGCATATGTTCGTGGCATTTACAGCAGGCCTGATCATGGGAATGCCTTACCTGCTCTGGGAAGTCTGGCGATTCATCAAACCAGCTCTCTCCCAAAAGGAAAAAAAATATTCCAGGGGAATTGTCTTTTTTACTTCCATGCTTTTTTTACTTGGGGTGTTGTTTGGTTATTACATCATCAGTCCCATGTCGGTGAATTTCCTGGGTACCTACCAGGTCAGCTCACTCGTCAGAAACCAGATCAATCTGGATTCTTATATTTCCACCATTACCATCCTGACACTTTCTTCCGGGGTGATTTTTGAATTGCCGATGGTTGTTTATTTCCTGTCCAAGCTTGGAATCATCACACCGAAATTCATGCGTCATTACCGTCGGCACAGCATGGTGGTGATCCTCATACTGGCCGCATTTATTACGCCTTCACCGGATGTCAGCAGTCAGTTGTTGGTAGCGCTTCCCCTTTTCCTGCTTTATGAAATCAGTATTTTTATTTCAGCAGCCGTGGTTAAAAGGGAACTTCAAAAAGCCAACGCATCATAGCAACGAATATCCATACCTTTAAATTCTCACCACCAGCATGAATAAGAAATTACAGGAGTTTAATGAATACCGGAGCCGGATGAATGAAAAAATACTCGGTGCAGATAATAAGGTGCTGAAAAGATTGTTCAACCTCGATACGAATACGTATGAAGAGGGCCGGTTGCCCGTTAAAACAAAGGAGATGCTCGGGCTGGTCGCCTCCATGGTGCTTCGTTGTGACGATTGCATCCGGTACCACCTGATCCGCTGCAGGGAAGCCGGGGTGAGCAGGGATGAATTGTTTGAAGTCTTTTCCGTTGGCACTATTGTCGGCGGCACCATTGTGATACCCCATTTGCGGAGGGCGGTCGAGTTCTGGGACGACCTGCATGAAGCCTGAACATTCCCGTTCCAAATTCGTTTAATTGTGTTTAAAAGCCTGCTCCACCATATGTACCCGGTCAAGAACCCCGCCTTCAGTCTGACCCTTCTCCTGTACGCAGCCCTTTTTGCAGGTCTTCAACAGGCATCAGCACAAACGACCATCATTTACGGGCGGGTGACCGATGTGCTGACCGGGGAGGCTGTTCCCTTTGCCAATATTGCATTCCGGGGGACGGCAATAGGCACCAATACCGATATGGACGGACGCTATTCCCTGAAAACCGAAACACCCGGTGATTCGCTTACGGCCTCTTATGTGGGGTACATTTCGGTCACCCAGAAAATCCGGAAAGGCCAGGAACAAGTGGTAAATTTTTTATTAAAGGTGAACAGGATCGAATTGAAGGAAGTCGTGATCAAAGCCGGGGAGAATCCGGCCAATCTCCTCCTTCGTAAAATCATTGATCACAAGGATCAGAATGATAAGGAATCCCTGGAGTCATACGCTTATGAAACATACAATAAGCTGGAGTTTGACCTGACGGAGATTCCTGAAAATTTTAAGAACCGGAAAATCATCAAGCCTTTCGCTTTCATCTTCGACCGGGTGGACAGCAGCATTACGAACGAAAAGCCTTCCATTCCTTTTTTCATTACCGAATCCCTCTCTGATTTTTATTACCGCAAAAATCCAAGGGCAAAAAAGGAAAAAATCAGGGCCAGCAAGGTGAGCGGGATGGAGAATACAACCATTACCCAGTTCCTGGGTGACATGTACCAGCAGATTGATGTATATGATAATTACATTGATATTTTCGGAAAGAGTTTTGTCAGTCCCATTTCCAATATGGGTATGGCCTTTTATAAATATTACCTCACCGACAGCGCGTATATGGACGGGTTATGGTGCTATAAACTCAAGTTTAAGCCCCGCAGGAAGCAGGAACTCACCTTTACAGGCGATTGCTGGGTACATGATACAACATTTGCCATCAAGAAAATCAACATGCGCATTGCCGATGATGCCAACATCAATTTTGTCAATGACCTGGGCGTGGTGAAGGAGTATAAACGTGTTGACGGTTCGCATTGGATGATTACCCGCGATCTGCTGGTCATTGATTTCAAGGCACGGGAAAAGGGAATGGGATTCATCGGCCGGAAAACCACTTCCTATAAAAACTTTGTGCTGAATCAGCCGCTCGATGATTCGGTTTTTAAAGGGACGGAAGAAACCGATGTGGCGGAAGATGCCGCCCTGAAGGACGAACAGTTCTGGACGGAAGCCCGGCACGACAGCTTAACCAAACGGGAAAGGGATATCTATGCGCTGGTGGATACCATCAAGTCGCTTCCGGTTTTCCAGACCTATGTCGACATCATCACCCTTTTTGTGACTGGATACAAGGAATTCGGCAATTTTCCGTTTGAGTTCGGTCCTTATTTTACCCTGTTTTCATTTAACTCCGTTGAAGGCGCACGCTTCCGGCTGGGCGGGCGGACCAGTGATAATTTCAGCACCAGATACGAGGTGAACGGGTACGGGGCTTATGGTCTGAAAGACCAGCGTTTCAAATACAAAGCCGGTTTCCGCTGGTTTATAACCAAAAAACCACGGCAGATTTTTTCCGTATCGTATAAGAATGACGTTACCCAACTGGCAAACAGTGATGATGCTTTCCAGGATGACAATATCCTGACTTCCCTGTTCAGGAGAAGTCCGTCCAGCAAGCTCAACAACGTCATCGAGAAGAAGGCCAGCTATGAACGTGAGTGGTTCCCCGGGTTTTCCAACCGGATCATGCTGAATCACAGCGACTACCTGCCGCTTGGCGACCTGGATAATGATTCCGTGTTTTTTTTCTATAATGAACACCACCAGTTCGAACCGCAGAAGCGGATAACCACGGCCGAGATATCACTCTATACGCGTTTCCTGTACCGCGAAAAATTTGTTTATGGCAAAACAGGACGCATCAGCCTGGGCAGCAAGTATCCCTTGGTACAGTTGAATTATACCCTGGGCATGAAGGATATTTTTCACAGCGATTTCAATTATCATAAACTCAACTTCCGGATCAGCGACAGCTATAAGATTCCGCCAATCGGTTACATGTATTACAGCCTGGAAGCGGGCAAAATTTTCGGTTCGGTTCCTTACCCGCTGCTGGTGCTGCATCCCGGGAATGAATCTTATTTTTATGATCAGTTGTCGTTTAACCTGATGAATTATTTTGAGTTCGCCAGCGAACAGTATGTCAGCCTGCTGTTATCCCAGCATTTTGAAGGGTTTTTGCTGAACCGCATACCACTGATGCGGAAACTGAAATGGAGGGAAGTCGCCACCGCCCATGCCGTAATAGGCTCCCTGTCAGGCCGTAACAGGAGCATTTTTGTGCAGACCAATGAACCGAAGCAATATTTTTACGATTTTAAGTATCCCTATGTGGAGTTAAGTGCCGGCCTTGAAAATATCTTTAAGATTTTCCGGTTTGACGTCCTGTGGAGGCTTAGTTACCTGGATCATGACAACACCGTGCCATTGGGATTCCGGGCCAGTCTTCAGCTGACTTTTTAAAAAAGGCCCCTTTGATTTCAGCCTCCGCCGGCAGAAGCAATACCTGAATTCTTAAGTTTTATTGACAGCCGGCTGTACGGTGACAGAAATGTTTATTGCTTACATTTGCAATTCTATTGATCAGGCATGTTGCTGCGCAGCGAAAATTTAGTAAAGAAGTATAAAAACCGGATCGTGGTTGACCACGTATCGATTGAAGTCAGCCAGGGCGAGATCGTGGGTTTGCTGGGTCCAAACGGGGCAGGCAAAACAACTACATTTTACATGACTGTCGGGCTGATAAAGCCGAACGAAGGAAAAATTTTTCTGGACCAGGAGGAAATCACCGGGGAGCCCATGTACAAACGGGCCCAGAAAGGCATCGGGTACCTGGCCCAGGAAGCTTCCGTGTTCCGGAAACTGAGCGTGGAGGATAATATTAAAGCAGTGATGGAGATGACGAAGATGAAGAAGGAGGAACAAAAGGCCAAACTTGAAGAACTGCTGAATGAATTCGGCTTGCAGCGGATTCGAAAAAACAGGGGTGACCTGTTGTCCGGTGGTGAACGAAGAAGGACTGAAATCGCCAGGGCCCTTGCTGTGAGCCCGAAATTCATACTCCTTGATGAACCATTTGCCGGTGTG
>CAYWHE010000084.1:0-15491 GCA_964458125.1 uncultured Flavobacteriaceae bacterium
ACCTCCTCATTGGTATTCACCGCAAAACAATTAGCCGGAAATGGCTTCCCCCCCAGGATTGATTCACGCAGGTAACGGGCCGTGCTGGACCTGCTGTTATCAAATACGAGCTTAATCGGAATATCCTCCGCCTTTGAATCAAGCTGTTTCCACGTACGTATCTCCCCGTTAAAAACCTGGTTAATCTGGCTGCTTGATAAAATGCTGTCGGAATTTTCCGGATGGGTAACAAATGCAACGGCATCCACGGCTATTTTGGTAACTTTTGGGGTCAACTGAATGCTTTTGAAATAATTCAGTTCCTCCTGGCTGAATTCACGGGTTGCCACAATAAGCCTCACACTGTCCTGCATTAACCGTTGAAACGCTTCCGATTCAGGCAGGTATACTGCATGTATATGGGCACGGGTGTACAAGGCCTCAAAGGTGGATACCTGGCTGTCGATAATGGGTTTAAAACACTCGTCAACAGCAATGCTGATCGTACCCGTGGTCGGGGTATCATCATACTCTTTGATCCGGGATGAGTTGCAGGACACCAGAAACGCAACAAGGAGAAAGGAAGCCGTTAAGGTTTTCATGAATGATGGTTATCAGAATCGAAAATAAGCTAATTTCATGTGATCAAAATCATAAATTAATGATTTTCCTTTTCCTGTTGCCGGTAAAACCGGAATACTCTCCAGCCTCTGAACCCTCCATACAACAACAATAATCCACCAAACATATAGCGGAATGTGAGGGTGAGGTTGTCCGATAACCCGCCAAAGCCTGCCAGCACAGCTAGTCCAATCAGGCAATAAAGTAGGGCCATAATAAGTCGAAACCAGGATAGAAATTTAAAATTCCATCCCGGCTCCTGAACAGGGTTCATGTTTATTTGAGTGAGAATCTTACCGGCAGGTTATACTGAACCGATACAGCCTTTCCATTCTGCTTGCCCGGTTTCCATTGGGGCATGGATTTGATCACGCGTATGGCCTCCGTTTCGAGGTTCGGACCACCGCTCACACCCCGTAAAACTTTGATATCGGAAATAACTCCTTCAGGTCCTACTACGAAAGTCAGAAATACGGTCCCGGTAACATTGTTTTCCCTTTCCATGGCAGGGTAGCGGATGTTTTTCTGAAGGTACCTCACCAGTTCCGATTCACCACCGGGAAATTGAGGCATCTGCTCAACAATCGTAAAGATGGCAGGGGGCGCCTCCACAACAGGAGATTCTTCCAGTCCGGCTTCAACGCCATTGGGATCACCTTCCTGGGTTTTGGTGCCGACGTCCACATCCTTTAATTCTTCAACGGTTGGAGGAGGTTCATCCACAACCTTGTCATCTTCAACCACAACAGGCTGAACAAATTTAACCGTTGTTTTCAATGGCGGAGGAGGTTCGGGAGGGGGAGGAGGAGGGGGAGGTTCGTTCTTATCAATCGGCGGAGGTGCCATCAGGTTGGTGACTTCAATCACTTTTACTTTTTCACTATTGTCCATTTTGCCGCTGATCCATTCAACCAGTTTTGGAACACCTATAGCGAGAACGAAGAATGTAATGGCGATGATGGCGCTACGGGTAATGGTGTCGTTGTAGATATTTCTTAAATAATAGGCGCCATAGCCTTTATTTTTATCGGCAAAGACAATCTCTGTCCAGTTTTTTGAGAAAATATTGATTTTTTCAGCCATATTATTCTTCCGTTAATTGCAGCGTACCGGCAATGAGTTGTTTATCCTGATCGGTGATGTCTACGATGGCATAGCGCCCAATATTGCATATGGCCATTTCATCCAGAATATCCACCAGGTTTTTATAATTGGATTTCTCCATGGCTTTAATGACGACAATAAGACTTTCTTTATATGCTTTGATACGGGTCAGGTTCTTCCTGTACTGATCCTTTGTGATCTTCTTATTTTCAAGCATGTTCTTGTAAATGGGAATGGAATCAATTAAAGGATTGCGCTTTTTATTTTCCTTCAATAAAACCTTCCTGATACCATTCGGACCGAAATCCGTAGAATCCAGTACCGGGTTCTTAATTCCGAAATAAAAGTAAACATTGTTTTTCTCTCCAAGTACGATGGACATGGTTTGAGATTCCTTAAATTTGGTTCTTTCCTCCTCGGGTACATTTACTTTATCCGGCATGTTTATTTCCATCGTTTGAGGCTTACTCAAGGTGGTGGTAAGCATGAAGAAGGTGATCAGCAAAAAGCCAAGATCCACCATCGGGGTAAAATCGATGTTGGTCGGCATCTTTTTGGCTCTTACCTTTCCCTTACCTTTACCGTGGCCGCTATCGCCTGTTTCTATTTCTGCCATTTAAGTCTTTTGCTGGTTGCTTTCCCGGGGGTTTAACGTAATATGGATGAAATCCTGACGTCAATTCCATAAAATTTATTGAAATAATTATTCTTCTTTTTCCAGGGAGGTTATAAAATTGAATTTATTCACTTTCTGGTCCTGCAGGGTGGATATAACCTGCTTAATGACAGGGTATTCCACGCCCTGGTCACCTTTAAGGGCAACGAAAGAGGACTTACCGGTAACCTTTTGATTGGCTTTGCGGCCCTGGAAAAGCCAGTCACGTAACTGGTTGTTGAGTGAATCACAGGGAATTCCGGGCTGGCTGACCTTTGCTCGCTCCTCAGGTTTCAGTGCGAGGTACTGTTTTAATTGCTTGAGATCAACACCAAAACTCGAAATGAGTGAAAATTGCTTGATTTCCTCGGGTGTAAAAGTTACTCCGTATTTGGAGGCCATACCGTTCAGCATTTCGATGCGGGTGGTTTGCCCGTCAATGCCGAAGAACACCTTCCCATCCTGCTGTATGGATATCTGGATGAGGTTCGACTCCGGAATCTTGACATCGGAAATGGAGCCCGGAATTTCCACTTTAAAGGGCTCTTCCGGTTTGAATTTAGTGGTCAGCATAAAAAAGGTCAGGAGCAGGAAGGCCACGTCTGTCATGGCCGTCATATCGATATGACCCGGTTTACGCTTGGCTTTTACTTTTGGCATGGGAGGCTGAAGGAGGGCAAACCCTTTTTAAATTATTTATGGGTTTGGGCATAGGTGTTCACAATGCTGAATCCGGCCTCATCGATGGAGTAGGTGAGGGAATCGATTTTCGATGTGAAGAAGTTATAGGAAATAACGGCCAGGGCCGAGGTGAAGATACCGAATGCGGTATTGATCAGGGCCTCGGAAATACCCGTTGCCAATGCTGTTGAATCGGGTGCGCCTGCAAGTGAAAGAGCTTTAAAGGCCCTGATCATTCCCAATACCGTTCCGAGAAGGGCGAATAAGGTTCCGATGGTTGAAATCGTGGATAGGATAATCAGGTTCCTTTGAAGCATGGGCATTTCCAGCTCAGTGGCCTCTTCAATCTGTTTCTGAATGGCAACCAATTTCTGGTCCTTGTCCATATGGGTATCCTGTTCCACGTGTTTGTATTTGGTGATGGCTGATTTGACAACGTTACCGAGCGAGCCTTGTTGTTTGTCGCATTCCTGCTCCACGGCAGCCAGGTTACCGGCGACCAGTAATCCCCTTATTTTATTGAGAAAAGTATGTGCCGAAATTTTTCCTGCTGCTTTATTGATGGTTAAAAAACGCTCTACGGAAAAGGTGAAAACCAGCAACAAAAGAGTCATCAGGATAGGTACCACAAACCCGCCTTTATAAATGGTGCCCAGATAACTGCGGAATCCATCGGTAACCGGTTCGTTGGCGGGATTTCCATCCTGGAAATTGGAAGGACTTCCCATCACGAATTTAAAAATGATGACAGCCACCACAAAGGCCACTAAAATAACAATGGATGCAAACATGTCTTTTAGTTTGTTTTCTTCTGTTTTACTCATAGCGAGTTCGTTTTTTAAGTTTTAAAGTATATTTTTATTTGTTCTTTTTTTTAGAGAGCGCAATTTTATTAAAAAAAATTGAAACAGTCATCAAATCAGGCAATTTATTATCAGAAATATGTAAAGAATAACAATTTAGTAATTCCCGTTAAAAACTTCGGCCATCATGCACCGGACACTGCCTCCACCGGTTTTTTCAATAACAGGAACGGGAACAGGTACCAGTTGGTGTTGTTTTCCCAATTCCATTAGTTGTCCTTTGGTCAGGCTTTTTAGGGCGGAACGGGACATGATTAACAGCGATTCACCCTTCCGGTTCTGTATTTCCAGCATATTGCCTGCAAAGGCTTCCACCTGTTTAAAGGTGAGTTGGATGATTCGAAATTGATCCCTGTTCAACTGATGGAGGATGCCGCTTTGTTCGATCGGATCGGTTATGCATTCAGCACAAATAACGGCCAAACCGGTCGCAAGCGTCAGGATGACATTGGTATGATAAATCGGGATACGTGAAGGATTATAAGCCTGGAAAACCACGGGCTCATAACCGGTCTGCCGGCAAAACTCCTTCAGTACATCCTCATGTGTCCTGGGAGAAAGACAGGCATAGGCTTTTTTTGAGATGTGATCAAGCACCATACTTCCTGTACCTTCCAGGAATTTCCCCTCCTGCTCAAAGTAACTCATGTCGGTCAACCGCCTGATCCGGTATCCGGATTCGGCTGCTGCCTGGTTGACCATTGTCATGCTTTTTTCCAATCTCCTGACCGGACTCATCATCGGAAAAATCACCACCTGTCCTCCGGGCAGAAACGAAACCCAGTTGTTTGGGAAAACCGCGTCCGGTAAAGTCAGCCCGGAACCCGTCTTGCCGACAATCACCTGCACATCATGGCTGCGTAAAACATCGGCCATGTGGTGAAACTCTTCCAGGGCCTTTATACGGGTATGTGCTGAATCTAAATTTTCCTGTTGCTGCTGAAAAACATTGCTGGATGCTGTTTCTTCATTAAAACCAAAGCCGGACGGCTCTGTCATAAAAACACAACCTGTAGAATTGGATGGCATCAAAAGGGGTGCACCTTCACCTTTTTATCTGACTGAAGATAGGAATGAATCAGGTAGCGGCTGTCGGGATGGTCAGGGAAAGGTTTAACCGCGTGACGGATGGCTTCGATATTTGATCCGGTCAGGGAAGCGTCAAAGTAACCAAAACCGGCATAACGTCCGTTTTCAACACTGACCACAGACTTTTCCATGGCATTCCTGCCATGGTCAATGATGACAAAGCTTGGATTTTTAAAATAAAAACTTTCCAGGAGGGATTCCACGCGTTTATTGTAGGCTTCAACAGGTTCGTTTCCGCAACAGGCGCCGGAACATTTTTTAACCTGGAAATGAAAACAAGGGCCTGCTCCCTTTTCTATACCGGTCAGCTTCGGGCACAACCCGTATTCAAGGGCTTTTTTATGAAGCATGTGAAGGGATTGCTCCAGGCTTTTAAAACTGGCCACCGGGAGGGCGGCCTGCCGCTCCAGCTTATCTGCAAACAGGGTCAGATAGCCATCCTGGTTCACCAGGTCGAAAATTCCAAATGGAAACTTCAGCGTTTTATGGGCACGGTTAAAACGGGGCTGATGCATTTTGATTTCCTCCGTTTCCAGCAATAAAGCAATCAGTTCTGTACCGGTTTGCTGAAAGGTAATATCGGCTAATTCTTTGCGGATCCGGGCATCCCGTGCTAAGGGAGCCTTTTTCTTAAAATGACTTAATACCCGCTTCCGGATATTTTTGCTCTTCCCGATGTAAATTATTTCTCCGGCCTCATCATGGAAATAATAGACACCTGGCCGTTCCGGCAGGCTATAAACCTTTTCCGTGCCCAGGCATTCCGGGAGCAGCGCAAACCGGGTTGGTTTCAATGCCTTTTCAAACTCACCATGAAAATCCTCCTGAAGAAGCTTTTCAAATAATTCAACCGTTGCTTCCGCATCGCCTGCCGCCCGGTGCCTTCCCTTAATGCGGATACCCAGTCCTTCACATAACCTGCCCAGGGAGTAGGATGGGTGTCCAGGAATCAGTTTCCGGCTTAATTTGCAGGTGCAAAGTGTTTGACGGTCGTACTGATAGCCCAGATTTTTAAATTCCTGCCGGATGAAGCTATAGTCAAACTGAACATTGTGACCGACAAATACAGTATCTTCAGTCAGTTCAACGAGATCACGTGCTATTTCGTGAAAAAACGGTGCATCCTGCACCATTTCATCCGTAATACCGGTTAACCGGGCGACAAAAGGCGGAATCCTCCGTTCAGGATTGACCAGACTTGAAAATTTCTTAACCACCTGCTGACCATCATGTACAAAAACCGCAACTTCGGTAATACGGTCCGTCCAGGCATTTCCACCAGTGGTTTCAATATCAATAATGGAATACATTATAACTCATTTTATCCGGATGATGAAGGCATAACAAAACAAACATGACGTTTGTTCCCTGTTCATGCAATTCATCCTGAAAACCTTGATTTAGCTGTAAAAATACGGCATTTAAGGAAGAAAAAAAAGGATGTGTATGGAAAAAAATCAAACTTATTGAAATACCATTGTTCATAACCGTCGATCAATCACCTTTTTTCTGATAGGACGTATGCTCAGGTTGATTTTATAAGGATCCTGAATTTCCTCATTAATAAAAGTAAAACAGCAGGTTACGACATATAAAGTACTAAGCACCATGCTCCTTAACGATTTTACTAAGCCATTTGATCATCATTAAAATGATAACAGCCGTAGCCAGCGCCAGCACAAAATTAACCAGGAAAAAATTCGCCTTATGATCATAACCATCCCAGAGGGATGCTAAAACACCACTAAGTTTATTTCCTATTGAAGTAGACAGGAACCAGCCCCCCATCATCAAAGCGGTTAAACGTGGAGGACTTAATTTAGAGACCAGGGACAAGGCCATTGGGCTCAGGCATAGTTCTCCTACTGTGATTACCCCATAGCAGGCAATCAGCCAGGCCATGGAACTTTTTTCGGCTCCGTTATGGCTGAACCAGGCTGCGGAAACCATCACAAGCGTCGATAAGGCGGTGATAAATAATCCGTAAAATATTTTCCATGGCGTTGAAGGTTCCCTTTTTCTTCGTTTCAGAAAGGCAAAGAAAGCGACTATCAACGGTGTCAAAGCCACCACCCAGAAGGGGTTAACCGACTGGAAAAGTTCCGTCGAAACCAGGTTGACGCTTTCTCCTTCCTTTGGGGTGATGTCGCTGCCTGCATTTTTAAAATAGAGCGGATAAGCTAGTTCCTTCACTGGTTTGCCATCCGGTTCGCGCTCTATTCGGAATTGTTCATCGGCAACGGGTACGGAGTCCCTGACAAATCTGACTTCCTGGACCACGCCGAGAACCTTGGCCGGTTTCACCAACACTTCCGGTATATTCCGGTTGGTATAACTTTCGGCCCAGGTAGTCAGGGCCGTTCCGTTTTGTTTAAATATGGCCCAAAATACAATTGCCACGGCAAAAACCGAGAGCAAGGCAGCCAATTGACGTTTATCTTCCGCGCTGGCCCTGACCACCAGGGAAACATAGAAAATGGTAATGGGTAATGCCCCCATGATAAAGGCATCTGTGGAATCGCTGCCGAATATGTTTCCGGGCAAAATCCAACCGATATAACCTGCTACAAAGGCCGGAAACAGAACAATGCTGAATATTTTCGCCAGGGACATATCCTCCGGTTTGGTTGGTTTACGGACATCAGCATGGGCGTAATGTTTATGACCGGCCCAGAAAATCAGGACACCGATAAACATTCCGATACCGGCGGCAAAGAAGGCATGTCCCCAGCTAAAGGTATTGCGCAGGTAAGCGCCGAAAAAATTGCAAATAAAGGCACCCACATTGATCCCCATATAAAAAATATTATAACCTGAATCCTTCAGCCCCTTGTATTCAGGATCGTTATATACGTTTCCAAGAATAGTTGAAATATTGGGCTTGAAGAAACCATTGCCAATAATGATCAGCAGGAGTGAAATATAGAAGGCCGGCATTCCTGGCAAAGCCAGTCCGCAATAACCTAAACCCATTAAAATACCACCCAGGGTTATGGAAAGGCGGTAACCCAGGGTCCGGTCGGCCAGCAAGCCGCCAATAAAGGGAGTCAGGTATACCAGTGCGATAAAGGTTCCGAAAATATCCGAGGCCTCCTTCCTGTTCATGGCCAGTCCCCCTTTCTGGGTATCGGTCATGTACAGAAAAAATATTCCGAGCATCAGGTAAAAGCCAAAACGCTCCCACATCTCGGATAAAAAAAGATAAAACAGTGCCCGTGGATGCTTTTTTCGTTCGCTCATAAATTTCTTTTTCGCTAAAGTAGAATTTGTCCGGCAATAGTATAAAAAAAATTACCGGTCAGTCCCGGGGCCTGACGGTCTTCAATATAATATCCAGCAACCTGTTGGCCTCTTCCACCGACTGCACTGGCGTAAGGGAAAGGGATAACTTTCCTTTTTCCTCCTTCAGCTGACATTGCCGGGGGTTCTGTTGCACGTACTGCAGGATTTGACGGAACACCCCTGACTGAAAGAAAGCCGATTCAGGATTGCTGACAAAATATACTTTTAACCGGTGGTTTTTGAGTATGATTTTTTCAAATCCAAGTTCCTTTGATTTCCATCTTAACCGGATGGTGTTGAAAAGTTCCTGTACCTGATGCGGAACCAATCCAAACCGGTCGAGCAGCCCCCTTTCAAATTTCTGAAGTGCAGCTTCATTTTCCAGGTCATCCAGTTCCTTATACAAACTCAGACGTTCTGTAATATTCTCCACATAATAGGAAGGAATGAGCAATTCCAGATCCGTATCAATCTGGCAGTCATAAACAAATTGTTCATTTTCCGCAGCGGGGAACAGATCTTTGAAATCGGTATCCTTTAATTCCCGGATGGCTTCATCCAGTATTTTATGATACATGTCGAACCCGATTTCCGAAATAAAGCCGCTTTGTTCTCCGCCCAACAGGTTGCCGGCACCCCTGATGTCCAGGTCGCGCATGGCAATGTTAAATCCGCTGCCCAGGTCCGAAAATTCTTCAATGGCTTTTAACCGCTGACGCGCCTCCTGTGTTAAAACGGAAAAAGCCGGACAAAGCAGGTAACAGAATGCCTTTTTATTGGAACGACCGACCCGTCCCCGCATCTGGTGAAGATCACTCAACCCGAAATTCTGGGCCTGATTGATGATAATCGTATTGGCATTGGAAATATCGAGTCCCGATTCAATGATAGTTGTGGCAACCAGCACATCGGCATGCCCCTCGATAAACTCCATCAGCCTGTTTTCCAGTTGCTCGCCTTCCATTTGCCCGTGCCCCACAACCACCCGGGCATCCGGGCAAAGTTTTTTCACCAGGTCGGCCATTTCGTGAATATTCTGAACACGGTTGTGTACAAAGAACACCTGTCCCCCCCGGCTTATTTCATACTGAATGGCATCCCGGATGATGACTTCATTAAAAATGTGCAACTCAGTTGTGATGGGATACCGGTTGGGAGGAGGAGTGGTAATGATCGACAGGTCACGGGCTCCCATCAGTGAAAACTGGAGGGTTCTTGGAATGGGCGTGGCTGTCAGAGTCAATGTATCCACGTTGACTTTGCGGGCCTTGATTTTTTCCTTTGCAGCGACGCCAAATTTTTGCTCCTCATCAATGATTAAAAGACCGAGATCCTTAAACACGATATCCTTACTCAGCAGCCTGTGGGTTCCAATCAGGATATCGGATTTGCCTTCCTGTAAATTTTTCAGCGTCTGTGTTTGCTGGGCGGAGGATCGGAACCGGTTGATATAATCCACCCGGCAGGGGAGATTTTTCAACCGTTCAGAAAACGTTTTATAATGCTGTAGGGCCAGTATGGTCGTTGGAACGAGCACAGCCACCTGTTTCCCGTCAGTGACCGCTTTAAAGGCTGCCCTGATGGCTATCTCCGTCTTACCAAAACCCACATCCCCGCATATCAGCCGGTCCATCGGGTAATCCTTCTCCATATCCGATTTCACATCAAGTGTTGACCTGACCTGGTCAGGCGTATCTTCATAAATAAAGGAAGCTTCCAGTTCATTCTGCAAATATGTATCCGGAGAAAAAGCAAATCCATGTTGTGCTTTTCGTTTGGCATACAAGGCAATCAGGTCTTTGGCGATATCCTTTACTTTTTTCTTGGTTTTCGACTTTAACGTGGCCCAGGCCGTGCCACCCAGTTTATGAAGGGCCGGTTCCTTTCCTTCACTGCTGACAAAACGGGAAATACGGTGCAGGGAATGAATACTGATATAAAGAACATCATTGTCTTTATAAATTAACCTGATGGCCTCCTGGGGAGTACCATTCACATCAATCTTTTCAAGTCCGGCGAATCTCCCGATACCATGATCAATATGCGTAATGTAATCACCCGGTTTGAGTTTGCTGATTTCCTTTAAGGTCAGCGCCTGGCTTTTGCTGTAATTCTTTCTGAGACGGAAGCGGTGATACCGGTCAAATATCTGGTGATCGGTGTAACAGGCCAGTTTCAGGTCCGGTTCGATGAAGCCTTCATGCAGGGAAAGAAGGATGGGATAAAAAGTGAAGGGATGTTTTTGCAGTCTGGCCCTGGCTGCCAGATCATCAAAAATAGCATAAATCCGTTCTACCTGCCGGGCCGTATCGGAAAAAATGATATTGGTAAAGGATTTCTCATTGTTACTGATAAAATCCCTGGTCAATAAATCGAAATTTTTATTAAATGAAGGCTGGGGCTGGTGATGATAAAACAGGGTTATTTCAGATTTCATGTAGCGTTTATGGCCCCATTCCACCAGCCTGAATTTTTCAAGTGATTGTTTAAAATCGGACGGGCTGTCGAAATGTTCATGTGGTAGCCTGAGGGAATCTTCATCCCGTTCTTTCAGGGTTAGAACGTCATCCAGGCCTGTTTTTTCATAAGCGACCTCCATCAGTTCCATGGAATAGGCCAGTTCTCCTGCATATAAAATGGTTTCCGGGCTGATAAAGCTTAGAAAGGATTCGTGTTCCTCCTCAACAAGCTTTTTCTGAACATTGGGTATAATGGTGATATGCTGGAGGTACTGTTCCGAGAGCTGGGAGCCGGGATCAAAAGCGCGGATGGAACCGACTTTATTTCCGGTAAACTCCATGCGGTAGGGCATATCGTTTGCAAAGGAAAAAATATCCACTATGCCTCCGCGGACTGCAAACTCCCCGGCTTCCGCAACAAAATCGACACGGCTAAAATCGTTCTCTTCCAAAAAATCTGTGATGAACTCCATGGAGAGCAGATCACCCACCCGGGCTTCCATGGTGTTGCGGGCCAGGTGCTGACGTGTGACTACACGCTCCTGAATGGCTTCCACATAGGAAACCACCAGGACCGGTGAAGTTGATTTGGAAATCCGGCTTAATACCTCGGCTCGTTCGAGGACCGCTCCGGGATCTGGTTCATGGATGGAATACGATTTCTTAAAGGAAGAGGGAAAAAAGTGAAGGTTACTTTCTCCCAGCAGGTTTTCCATATCATTCAGGAAATAGGCTGATGATTCCCTGTCAGGCAGGATAAACAAGGCATGATGAGGATGTTCTAACTGCAAAGCCGTAATGATGAGGGCAGGAGATGAGCCCACAGTTCCGTCCAGGTGAATGCTTCCTGGTCCGGGAAGGCTGATGATCCGAAGAGCAGCTCGCGTGTTGTCCTGGTTCCTGAAAAGTTGGATGAGCTCTTCCGTCTTCATGTAAAAATAAGTCGAACCCGGAGATTCGTTCCTTTATTGGGTTTCAGCGATTCACCCGGATGGATTACACCGTTTCGGCAGAAAACCTGGTCATGAACTCTTCCGCAACTTCAACCATTTCATTTGAACCAATGAAAATGGGTGTACGTTGGTGCAGGGTTTTGGGCTGAATATCCAGTATACGGTTAAAACCATCTGATGCCTTGCCGCCGGCCTGTTCAGCAATATAGGCCAGTGGATTGCATTCGTACAGCAAACGTAACTTTCCCTTGGGCGATTTGGAGGTGGAAGGATAAATATATATGCCGCCTTTCAGCAGGTTCCGGTGAAAATCAGCCACCAGGGATCCGATATACCGCGAGGAGTAGGGTCGGTTGGTGGCTGGGTCCTCCACCTGGCAATGTTTGATATATTTTTTAACTCCTTCCGGAAAATGAACATAATTTCCTTCATTGATACTGTATAACGAACCTGTTTTAGGAATGATGATATCCGGATGAGATAAACAAAACTCGCCAATGGAGGGATCCAGCGTAAATCCGTTCACGCCCCGCCCGGTCGTGTAAACCAGCATGGTGGATGATCCGTAGGTAATGTATCCGGCGGCAACCTGTTCTGTTCCTTTCTGCAGAAAATCACTAAGTTCAACCGTTCCGGAAAGGGAGGTGCGTCGGTAAATGGAAAATATGGTTCCAATGGAAACATTCACATCAATATTGGAGGAACCATCCAGCGGATCTATGGCAATGACATATTTGGCATTCTTGGAAACCTCGCCGTCAATATGAACCATATCCTCATTTTCTTCCGAAGCAACAGCACAGCATTCTCCACCGTACCGAAGGGCTGAAATGAACTGGTCATTGGCAAAAACATCCAGTTTTTTAACAGACTCACCCTGAATATTAACTGAGCCTATATCTCCCAGAATATCTACCAGTCCGGCTTTATTCACCTCCCGGTTCACTATTTTGGCTGCAATGCCGATATCGCGCAAGAGCCTTGAAAGTTCACCTTTGGCATAGGGAAAATCGGCCTGTCTTTCGATAATGAACTGTCCCAGCGTAATTGCCCTCTTTTTGTTCATGATTAATTTTTTCGGACTGCAAAGATCGTAAAAAAAGCCTTTCTGCCAAGCCTGAGAAATGAATCCGTGAACCGTATCCGGAATTTCCATGCCCGGGATCAGTACGTTGGGGCATAAGGTCAATTTCAGCCGGAGAGGATGCGTATAGACTTTCTCTCCGGAATTTAGCTAAATTTGTATGCTTAAATTGTTTAAATATGATTTCCGTACCCCCATATAAACCCAAAAATAAAATCCGGATAGTAACGGCCGCCTCTTTGTTTGACGGTCATGATGCTGCCATTAACATCATGCGCCGGATCATACAGGCCAGCGGGGTAGAGGTGATTCACCTGGGTCACGACCGCAGCGTGATGGAGGTGGTGAACTGCGCCATACAGGAAGATGCACAGGCTATCGCCATGACCAGTTACCAGGGCGGCCATATGGAGTATTTTAAATACATGTATGATCTTTTAAAGGAACAGGGCTGTGGACATATTAAAATCTTCGGAGGCGGAGGAGGAGTAATTCTTCCAGCTGAAATGGAAGAATTACACCGCTATGGCATAGCACGCATTTACTCCCCGGATGACGGAAGATCACTAGGTCTTCAGGGCATGATCAACGACATGCTCATGAAGTGCGATTTTGCAACCGGCACCAATCTCAATGGGGAAATCAAAAATTTTAGAGGCCAGGATTTCCGTTCTATTGCGAGACTGATTTCCTGTGCTGAAAATAATCCGGAAGAATTTACCAGGCTGTTTCCGGTTATCGAAGAAAAAAAATATGAAAATGATATCCTCCATTCCGCCGCCCCGGTCCTGGGCATTACGGGCACAGGTGGTTCCGGAAAATCCTCTTTGGTGGATGAGCTTGTTCGGAGATTTCTGATTGATTTTCACGATAAGACAGTGGCTATCATATCCGTTGATCCTTCCAAACGAAAAACGGGCGGTGCCTTGCTTGGAGACCGTATCCGGATGAATGCCATCAGCAACAAAAGGGTTTACATGCGGAGCCTGGCCACCCGGCAGTCGAACCTGGCCTTGTCCAGGTATGTGAAGGAAGCCGTTGAAATTGTCAAGGCAGCTCACTTCGACCTGATCATACTGGAAACTTCAGGTATCGGTCAGAGTGATACGGAAATAATCGAACACAGCGACCTCAGTCTGTATGTGATGACACCGGAATATGGAGCGGCTACTCAGCTGGAGAAGATTGACATGCTGGACTTTGCCGATATCATCGCAGTCAACAAATTTGATAAGCGTGGTGCCCAGGATGCCCTGAGAGATGTGAAAAAACAGTACAGGCGGAACCATCACCTTTTTGAAGAAGCGGATGACAATATCCCCGTTTTCGGTACCATTGCTTCCCAGTTCAACGACCCTGGAATGAACAGGCTTTACAAAGCCGTGATGGATAAGCTGGCCGTCAAAACAGGTGCCGGGCTTCATTCGGATCTTCATACCAATGAAGAAATGTCAGAGAAAATTTTTATCATTCCACCTGCCAGGGTTCGATACCTGAGTGAGATTTCTGAAAACAACCGGAAATATGATGAGTGGGTGAATGAACAATGTGAAACAGCACGCCATTTGCAGGCCCTTCAGGATACCCTTAACGTTACCGAAAAATCAACCCTTCCAGGCATTCAGAATACCAGGAAAACACTGGAAGAATTAATTCAGGAAGCAGCGTTAAAACTGGACGGGGTCAATAAAAAACTCCTGGATGATTGGGACTCCAAAATAAAACGATATCGGGATGAAACTTACACCTATCGTGTCAGGGGGAAGGATGTGAAGGTGCAGACCCATACCGAGTCCTTATCCCATATACCAGTTGCCAAAATTTCCCTGCCCAGGTATACCGGCTGGGGAGATATCCTCCGTTGGAGTTTACAGGAAAATGTTCCCGGGGAGTTTCCTTTTACGGCCGGTGTTTTTCCGTTCAAACGGGAAGGGGAGGATCCTACCCGGATGTTCGCCGGTGAAGGAGGACCTGAGCGGACCAACAGGCGATTTCATTATGTCAGCCTGGGCATGCAGGCTAAACGACTTTCAACAGCGTTTGATTCGGTTACCTTGTACGGACAGGACCCGGATCACCGCCCGGATATTTATGGTAAAATAGGCAACAGCGGGGTCTCGATTTGTTGCCTGGATGATGCCAAAAAACTATATTCCGGTTTCAACCTGGCCGATCCCAAAACCTCGGTGAGCATGACCATCAATGGACCGGCAGCCATGATGACCGGATTTTTTATGAATGCGGCCATCGACCAGCAATGTGAACGCTATATCCGGAAAAACGGACTTGAAGAAAAGGTCCTTCAGAAAATAAATGATCTTTTTAAAAACAAAACCAAGCCAGCTTACCAGGGTCCGCTTCCTGAGGGAAATGACGGACTGGGCCTGATGCTCCTGGGCGTTACAGGCGACCAGGTATTGCCGGCAGAGGTCTATGAAACAATAAAAAAAGAAACTCTTGCGGCCGTCCGGGGTACGGTTCAGGCTGATATTCTGAAGGAAGACCAGGCCCAGAATACCTGCATATTTTCAACTGAATTTGCACTTCGTCTGATGGGTGACGTACAGGAGTACTTCATTGAAAAAAAAGTCAGGAATTTCTATTCCGTTTCCATCTCCGGTTATCATATTGCCGAAGCGGGAGCCAATCCCATCACACAACTCGCCCTGACCTTAAGCAACGGCTTCACGTATGTGGAATACTATGTCAGCAGGGGTATGG
>CAYWHE010000085.1:0-15447 GCA_964458125.1 uncultured Flavobacteriaceae bacterium
CACGATTACCATCATCGGCTCCGGCCCTGCAGGCGCTGTGGCATCATTGTTTCTATCCAAATTTCAAATTCCTCATACACTCCTGGATCAGGCTGTTTTTCCACGCGATAAAGTATGCGGGGACGGACTGAGCGGAAAAGTGGTCTCTGTACTGAATAAACTGGACACGGACCTGGTGGAGGAATTCAGTAAGGATACGGCTAATTTCCTCGGAAGCTGGGGCGTATTGTTCGCTGCACCCAACGGGAAAAAACTGGAAATCCCGTTTAAAAAAGACATGAGCCGGGAACTTCATGCTCCTGGCTTTGTCTGCAGAAGATTCGTGCTGGATAATTTGCTGTACCAAAAAACTGCATCCCCATTCTGCAATCGACCGGAAGGCGCTAAGGTGACCACCCTGATAAAAAAAGAAAAGGGAATTGAAATCGCCTATACGGTGAACGGCAACGGCAAATCCCATGAATCTTTGCTGGTCATTGGAGCCGACGGGGAAAGAAGTATCACACGTAAAACTTTTTTTAAAAAACCCTTTCAGCCCGGTCACTTTTTTGCCGGCGTACGGGGCTATTACAAAGGAGTGTCCGGGATGCACAGTCAGAACTTCATCGAACTGCATTTTATTAAAAAATTGCTGCCCGGCTATTTCTGGATTTTTCCTTTGCCTGACGGTGACGCCAATGTGGGTGTTTGCGTGCTCTCCTCCAGGGCAGGGAAAGAAAAACTAAACCTTCGTGAAATCATGCTGGACATTATTGCCCGTGAACCCACGATCTGTGACCGGTTTAAAGAAGCAACGCCCGATGGGACGATAAAAGGATGGGGACTTCCTTTGGGTTCCTCCAGGCAAATACTTACCCGTGATAACCTCCTGCTCACCGGTGATGCCGCCTCCCTGATTGACCCCTTCACCGGAGAAGGTATCGGCAATGCCATGATGAGCGGTATGCTGTCTGCCCGGGCGGCAAAGGAATGTATGGCTTCGGATTGCTTTGATCATGATTTCCTGAAAAACAAGTATGAAAAGGTTCTTTACGAAACCATCGGGGATGAACTGAAACTCAGCCATACTATGCAGAAACTATGCAGAAATCCCTGGCTGTTTAATTTTGTGGCCAATAAAGCAGAAAAAAACTCCACCTTGCGTGAAACCATCAGTTGCATGTTTGAAGATCTCGATATGCGGACAAAATTAAGAAGCCCGGCCTACTATGTGAAACTATTGCTGAATCGTTAATATATACACCGCCCGGAATGCAAAATTCCTGGCTTAATCAATTGCCCCATGCAACATCCCTCCAGATACCCGTCATGAATCAGGGATGGAATAAATTGAACCCCTATGGACACTGAATCGGTTACAACAGAAAGATATTTAAGCAGGTTCCGGTTTCCGGCCCGACGACTTTTGCCTGCCATAATTTTGTTACTGCATCTCTTCGCAGGTGGAATGATCCTGTGTTTATTTGCCTTTTATAACAGGTACCCGTTGGTTTATTCCGATACAGGTACGTATATTTATTCCGGATTTGCCAATTTTTTTCCAATCGATCGTCCGGTTTTTTACGGACTTTTTATCCGGCATATCAGCTTAAAAGCCTCCCTGTTCCTGGTAATTTTTATGCAGGGTATGATTATCTCCTATATGATGCACTGTTTCTTCCGGTATGTGTGCAGGCTTCAAAAACCCTTGCGCGTTCTCCTGCCGGCCTGCCTGGTACTGAGCGGCACCACCGGCTTATCCGTTATCGTCAGCGAACTCATTCCCGATGTATTTACCGGAGTGGTATTTATTGGAATGCTGGTTTTATTGTATGGTGAGAATATCCGGAAAACAGATAAATTATTTTTGACTCTGATTACCTGCCTGGCATTAATCGTTCATCTTTCCCACCTGGTTATATTTATGATTTTCATTTTACTGGTACTTGTAATTTATGCTGCCTCTAAATACTATAGGACTTCATTTTTTTACCCGAAAGGAGTTTTTTGGGTCGCCGGTATTTACCTGGTTTCAATTCTGATTTACCCGGCAACCCATTATGCCTATGATAAAAAGTTTTATAATCCGGAGGCCAGCGCGGTTTTTAAAATCAACAAACTGAATGAACTGGGTATCATGCAGGATTTTTTGCGAAATAATTGTAATCAAAAACACTATTCTCTCTGTGATTACCTCGACAAACCCGAATTTAATTATGGCTTTTTGTGGGATCCCAACAGCCCGGCAAATCTGAACGGAGGCTGGGCCGCCCATGTTGAAGAATATGAGCGAATAATCGATGAGGTCATGGCAATACCAAAATACCAGAGAATTTACCGGACCAAGGCCGTGGAAGGTACCTTTGTGCAGCTGTTCAGTTTTGATGTGAGCGACATCTTTAAATCCGATGCGGAAGGAGCACCGCTGCATATTATTTCCAGCAAATTTCCCCAGGATTTACATTGGTATTTTGGCACCAGGCAAAATAAAGGAACCCTTGATTTCGGAACACTGAATATGATTCAATACATCCTGATGGCCATAGCTGCACTCATCATTCTTGTTATCTGGAACTGGAAACTCCTGAAAGAAACTGAGGTTCGCAGAATTTCGTCAGGCATCCTGCTGTTGCTTTTCTTCTTTTTTATCAATGCCTTTGTTTGCAGTACCTTGTCCATTATAGCCTCCCGGTTTCAAATGAGGATCATCTGGCTCCTGCCTGTGTTTGCTTTCTGGATGCTCCTGCATGTGGATGTTGAAAAACTAAAATCTGCTTTTTACAGGCAATCCGAATCGTAGGTTAAGGGTATAGTCCGGTTAAAAAAGTGAATCGACCGTCATTATAACCGGCTATTGCAACCTGATTTCTGAAAAAGATGAGGTAAAAGCGGAGGATGTCGGTTTTCTATTCCATAACCATTCAACCCAGATAGGACCGTAACAGGTTGCTTCTTGATTTATGTTTCAGTCTCCTGATCGCATTCTCCTTGATCTGCCTGACCCGTTCACGTGTCAGGTCAAATTTTTCACCGATTTCATCCAGGCTCAGGCCGTAATTCTGGCCGATGCCATAAAACATTTTAACAATCTCACTTTCACGGCTGGATAAAGTTTTCAGCAATCTCAGAATTTCGGAATGCAGCGATTCTGAAATCAGCTGGTCATCGGTAACCGGGGCGTCCGAACTGGTCAGCATTTCGGACAGGGTGGCCCCTTCATCATTATCGAGCGGGGCGTCCATGGAAACCGTATGCGTTACCATCAGGATCGTATCCTCCACCTGCCTGTCGCTCATCTCAACTGTTTCGGCAATCTCAGCCGGGCTCGGCTCCCGTTGAAATTTCTGCTCCAGCTGGGAAAAAACTTTGCGTATCCGGTGGTAATTCCCGACCTGATTTAATGGAAGCCTGACCATGCGGGCCTGTTCCGCAAGAGCCTGCAAGATGGCCTGACGAATCCACCAGACAGCATAGGAAATGAATTTAAACCCTTTAGTTTCATCAAATTTATGTGCAGCCTTAATCAGTCCCAGGTTGCCTTCATTGATGAGGTCCGACAGGCTCAAACCCTGTCCCTGGTATTGCTTGGCGACCGAAACCACGAAACGGAGGTTGGCTTTGGTGAGTTTTTCAAGTGCATACTGATCCCCGATACGGATACGGACGGCTAAACGCGCTTCCTCATCAGGTGTTACCATGGGTTCCTTGGCAATTTCCTGGAGGTATTTTTCTAACGAAGCACTTTCACGATTGGTAATGGAACGCGTAATTTTTAATTGACGCATAAGCAATTGGTTTTTAGTAAACGGTTGGTTGGTTATGGCCAAATCAACAAATTTGATGCCATGGATGAAAAAAAGATGAATTCGGATGATAGCCCGGATCTTTCCCTGCTCCGGTGTGAACAGTTACCCGCAGGCTTGTTTCAGCAGGTATACGGGCATGAATGTTTTGATCTGAAAACGAAACAGGTATGCTTCAGGATGGCTGGTCTGGAAAATTTCCGGAAAGCTACCGGAATATGTCTTCATTGTGTAAAATACTCAGGTAATTATGATAGCGTGATGGATGAATTTTTCCCTCACTGACCGCGGCTTTTACCGCACAATGGACTTCATGTTCATGGAGGCAGTTATTGAATTTACAGCCCGGTAACAAGGGAACCATTTCCCTGAAATAATGTGCAATCTCTTCTTTGTTAAATGCATAGGTTCCGAACTCTCCGATTCCGGGAGTATCAACAATATACCCGCCGAAGGAAAGCGGGAACATTTCAGCAAAAGTGGTGGTATGCACGCCCTTCTCATGTTGCTGCGAAATAGCGGCAATTTTTAGTGACAATGCAGGATCCAGGGTATTGATCAGGCTCGATTTACCAACACCCGAATGACCAGCCAGGAGAGTGATTTTATCCTTCAGCAGGGATCTTAACTGGTCTAACTGAAACCCGGTTGTCGCCGATACCTGTATACAAGTATAGTTCAGCGGCTGGTAAATGCCAAGCAGTTCCTCCAGGAGGACATTAAAATCAGCCTGTTTCCTTAAATCCACCTTATTAAATACCAGGAAAGCGGGTATGTGATAAGCTTCAGCTGTAGCCAGGAACCGGTCGATAAAACCCGTCGAAGTCCTGGGTAAAAGCGGGGTTACCACCAGGGCTGCTGCATCCAGGTTACAAGCCAGGATCTGCGATTGTCTGGAAAGCTTGACCGATTTCCGTATGATGTAATTTTTACGCTCCTCGATGGTGTGGATGAGGGCTATGCCATCGGGCATCGGTTCATCAAAATGAACCAGGTCACCAACAGCCAGTGGATTTGTTGAGTCAATTCCCTTCAGCTTAAAAGTGCCCTTGATCCGGCAGGTATACCGCTTTCCGCCGGATTCAACCTGGTACTGACTACCGGTGGTTTTAACTACAATTCCTGTCAATGGTCTTGGTTATGTTCTGGTAAAAATACCGTTTAAGTGAAAGCCAATGATACTTTGTGCTAATTTTACCGCCCGGATGTCATCCAGGAAAACAATTTCTAAAACAGCATTGCGGATATGTCGGTAAAAGCCAGCCGGGTAACCAGAATATACGGGAAACAAAAGGCCCTTGACGAGGTTTCATTCGAAATCTTTAAGGGGGAGATTGTTGGCTTTCTGGGGCCGAATGGCGCAGGAAAATCAACCATGATGAAGATTATTACCTGTTTTTTGCCTCCGACTTCAGGTTCTGTTCAGGTGGATGGTTTTGATACGATGGAAGATTCGCTCAGCGTACGCAAACACGTAGGGTATCTTCCTGAACATAATCCCCTCTACCTCGAAATGTATGTGGTGGAATACCTTTCTTTTATTGCAGGCCTTCACCTCCCTTCCAGGATCATTGCCTCCCGGGTGGCTGAAATGATTGCCATTACCGGACTGGAGCCCGAGAAAAAGAAAAAAATAGGGGCCCTGTCAAAGGGATACCGCCAGCGTGTTGGACTGGCCCAGGCCATGGTTCACGATCCGAACGTACTGATACTCGATGAACCCACCTCCGGCCTGGATCCCAACCAACTGGTTGAAATACGGTCGTTAATCAGGCAGTTGGGTAAGGAAAAAACCGTCATACTCTCCACCCATATCATGCAGGAAGTGGAAGCCATCTGCAATCGGGTGATCATCATCAACAAGGGACACCTGGTGGCCGATGATACAACGAACTCACTTCGGCAAAAACTGGCCAGCGCCCATGTGATCCAGGTGGAATTTGACCAGCCTGTAAAAAAGGAGGCCCTCATGCATATTGAAGGATTAAAAGACGCCCGTCAGCTGGATGGAAACAGGTGGAAACTTACCTGTTCCGATCAGTCCGATATCCGGGCAACGCTATTCCGCTTTGCTGTGGAAAACGGGCTGGCAATCCTTCACCAGCAAAAAGAAACCCAGAGCCTGGAGGAAGTTTTTCAACAACTGACATCCACTGGAAAAACCTGATGGTTCGTTTTCATTATCCGCAGCCATCACTGAGCTGTTCCGGATTACTTTTCCCGCATCGTTAAACCTGGTTATCACCGGGGCAGATAACTGAATCACAGGTTTTCACATGATCACATTTGCACCTGAAGGGCACCCAACAATTTTCAGATAAATTTTTATAAATCCTTAATTTAACTAAATTTGCACCCTTTCCGGCCGGGCGGTCTATACCGGGCACTTGAAAACCAGTTTCCATCAACTAACTAATAACCGAAACCAGAAGAATGTCTTATTTATTTACATCCGAATCCGTATCCGAAGGCCATCCCGACAAGGTGGCAGACCAGATTTCCGATGCCCTGATTGATCATTTTCTTGCTTTTGACCCCTCCTCCAAAGTGGCCTGTGAAACGCTGGTGACCACCGGTCAGGTTGTACTTGCCGGTGAGGTGAAATCATCCACCTATCTGGACGTACAAAAAATTGCCCGTGATGTGATAGCCAGGATTGGCTATACCCGGAGTGAGTATATGTTTGAAGCCCATTCCTGCGGAGTTTTGTCGGCTATCCACGAACAATCCAGCGATATCAACCAGGGTGTTGAACGTAAGAAAAAGGAAGAACAGGGTGCCGGCGATCAGGGAATGATGTTTGGATATGCGGTCAATGAGACGGAAGATTATATGCCATTGGCGCTGGACCTGGCGCATAAGTTGCTCATTGAACTGGCCGCACTGAGAAGGGAAAACAAACAGATGAAATACCTGCGCCCCGATGCCAAATCCCAGGTCACCCTCGAATACGATGACCGGCACAAGCCGGTCCGCGTGGATGCCA
The DNA here is from genome assembly GCA_964458125.1 of uncultured Flavobacteriaceae bacterium. Taxonomy (GTDB): domain Bacteria; phylum Bacteroidota; class Bacteroidia; order AKYH767-A; family OLB10; genus CAYWHE01. The sequence goes on from CAYWHE010000085.1 coordinate 6,769, forward strand.
TTGTCATTTCCACGCAGCATGACGATTGGGATTCGGATATGGTGATGCTGAAACAAATTAAAAAGGATATCATCAATATCCTCGTACCCCGTATTCAGGCCAAATACCCGAAGTATAAACCCTTTTTCAATGATCAGATCACTTACCATGTCAATCCAACCGGCAAATTTGTAATCGGCGGTCCTCATGGCGATACAGGGCTTACCGGCCGGAAAATCATTGTGGATACCTACGGAGGCAAAGGCGCACACGGAGGCGGAGCCTTTTCCGGAAAAGATCCCTCCAAGGTTGACCGTTCAGCTGCTTATGCGACCCGCCATATTGCTAAAAATCTGGTTGCCGCCGGCGTATGCACCGAAGCGCTGGTTCAGGTTTCTTACGCCATTGGGGTTGCCAAACCCATGGGTATCAATGTCAACACATTTGGAACTGCAAAAGTTAAAATGAATGATTCCCAGATCGGGAAGGTGGTGGAGCGAATCTTTGACATGCGTCCTTATTTTATTGAGAAAAGGCTGAAACTTCGTAACCCGATTTATTCTGAAACGGCAGCCTACGGGCACATGGGAAGAAAAAACGAAACCGTTACCAAGACCTTTGAAACGCCTGAAGGCAAAAAGATTACCCGGCAGGTTGAATTATTCACCTGGGAAAAACTGGATTATGTTGATCAGGTAAAAAAAGCATTTAAAATCTGATACTACCCAACAACAAAAAGCCGGCTCCTGATCAGCCGGTTTTTTTTTGAGTTTTAATTTTCCGGTCGGAAATTATTTTTTTTACTCCTTTTAATGTCGTGCCATATCTCAAAACAGGTCGCCATTTTTAAAAATATTCCCCGAAAGACCTGTATTAAATACGTCCATTACAAACAATCCTGCATTGTTTCAAACGGATTACCATCATTTTTTAAGTAATCCTTTCTTATCTTTTTAAGGATCTCCGGCAGGCGTAAATTTTATACTTCCGGAAAATTCAGTTGTCGGGAACCTTTACCGGCACCCGGAAACCGCATAAAACTGCCTGTAATCTTACATCGATCAGGTTCTGCGGAAATAGCCCGATTGTCCCTCCATGGCAACCTATTTTTGGATGGTCACCGAAAAGTGAGTGATTAAAAACCGGGGACAAAATCAAATCTTATGCCAAACCGTTACCGAAGCAAAAAAAAACTCTATTAATCCAATGAAAAAAACAGTACAACATTCAACACGCTCCCTGAAACCAAGCTTCCTCCATTGGACAGGCATCATTATCGCTATCTGCCTGGCGATTTCACGCTCCTCTACAGCGCAAACGTATACGCCTAAGAGTTATTGGACTTTCAACGGCCCGCAGGTCAACAAGGATTCCATGAATGTGTCCAACCTGGATTTCACCACCTACGCCTGCAATTACCAGGTGAACAACGGTCTCGTTGGCAAATGCCTGACCCTGGAGAACAATCCCAGCCTGATCAATGCAGGCATCATCAACCTGGATTCGGCATTTACCATCGAATTTATTTTCAAACCCGGGTATAAATTCAACCAGGCATCCCTATTTGCAAGAATGGACAATGCCGTTGGCGGCACGATGGGTGAGGATTACATTTCCTTTACCACCCGCTCCAAGACCCCTTCCGGATCCATCATCAATGATGATCTCCGCGTCAGCTTTGACGGGATCGGCCGTAAATCCCTCGGCTATTATGTAGATGGCAACTGGCACCATATCGTATTTAAATACAATGCTGTCACCGGCTCAAAGGAAATATGGGTGGATGCACAGCTCCCCCCCGGCTTTTCCAAAACCATTGCACTGGGCCTGATTGATACGCCGGTAAATGCAGACAAAACACTCATCTTCGAACATACCGTTTATTATGTTCAGTATTTTGGCGACCTCGATGAAATTGCGGTATACAACAAATCGCTTCCTTCCACACTTATCTATAAACATTACCTGGAAGTCATGGCCGGCAGTTCTTACAGCTTTAACAATGTCAGTCTCACACTTCCGGCTACCAGCCCGACAACGGCCGGTATTGACATTAACGAATATCCTCCCGGGCATCCCAATGTAACGCAGACATCCATTCAGCAGCTTCGCACCTATCCGCAGCCCCGTTACAAAACAGGGCACACGCTGATGCGCAATTTCAACTGGATGGATCCTACTTATATGTCGGGATGGACACAACCCAATATTACGTATGCCCAATCCGTTACCAACAGCGTTGAAATCATTTATGAGATGGCCAAAAACTGGAATTACTATCTCGTGGCAACGGCCAATACTTCCGGTTTTGCCTACTATAATGACACGACCAAGCAGCCCGGCGCCTGGGTCAAGCTCTGTAACCAGAACCCCCAGCTCCCCTGCCAGGCCATTACCTTCTGGCCACAGACCAATCCTGCCGATATCGGCAGGGCCTCGACCGTTCCTTATATCTGGTCCTTAAACCTTCCTGCCAATCATTACCTGCGTAATGCCAATGGCAACTTTATCGACCCTTATGGAAATGTAACAACCAACAAATACTGGAGTCCGACACGTCCGCTTGACTCCATTTATTATGACGGACAGGCCCAGCGCTTCTACCTCACCCATCTCCTGAGCGCACTGACGCGTCCGCTGAACATCATTAATGAAAATGCAGAAGTTATTCCGCTCCTTCAACCTTCGGCCATGAGCCAGGATCCGGCAGTTATGGCCGATAAAAACGCTTCCGGTCTCGACTGGCAGACCTATTTTGGCAACCGAAAGGAAAGAGCATCCTCCTATTATAAGAACCAGTTTATGAGTCTTCCCGGCCTCAGCAATACCATTTACAGTGAGTATTCGGTTGACGGACAGCAGGACTGGAGGCCCAAATACAGCGAAGCCCGGAAATCGAATACCATGGTCAACGGCCAGTATTATTCCACTCCTGACTTCTATCCCCGCTGGCCAAATAACTGGCGTTACTGGCAGAGCGCATGGCACGGCTGGCAATGGATTGTCGACTGCAGAAAAAATGAACTCGCTGTTGGCGATAAACTTTATTCGCCCTTTGTCGCAGCCGGATGGGACCTGGATGAGGAAAAAAACATTCGGCCCGCCCAATGGCTTGGATTGTTAAAAGCGCTGGGTATGACAGGTGCTGAATTCTATTATTCCGCATTCTTTAACCTGAATTTCCCCATGTCAAATCCTGCCAACTATACCTGGCAGGCCGCCATGCCTTCTTATGCACAGGCCATCACCAGCCGTTACGAAGACATTCTTCGCAATGGCACGCTCATGGATGGCGATGTCGGCAATTCCTATATCAATCCGACTGCACCGGGATATGCGTTTAAAACCGGCGATTTGCGTAAATTAGTGGTTATCCGGAAACATAACACGTCAAACAAATATGCCATTACAGGTACGATTCAGCCAAACAACAACATGCTTGGCGGTGCCGAACTGGAGAGTGTTGCCAAAATCACCTTAAGCGGACAAACCCTGAAATTCAAAGTTAGAAGGCAAGGCAGTACTTATATATATGACAACACCAATCCGTCCAGCCCTGTGTTTTACCAGCTGGATGAGTGGCATGAAGCCTCCCACCCGAGCCGGTGGAGCCAGGATTTTAATGTGGACGCAGAACTATATGAAAATTCAAATCCTTCCTTTGTCATCAAAACGCAGGTTCCTGCCGGTACCCCTTCGGGTGATTATACAAATTTCACCAGTTACGTAACCTATCCTGATACAGCAACGGTATTAAACCCTTTCACCTATTCCTTTACTCCCCGCATTTCAGGTAACAGTACCTATTATTTATGGGTGCGTGCCCGGAGCCGGAATGGTGCAGCCACCGGTGTAGCCATATCGGTTGATGGCGGTTCGGCCCAGACCATCGGATGCGTAACCGATACGGCATGGACGTGGTTCCGTTTTGATGCATGCAGTCAGCAACCCATACATTACAACAGTTTAAGCCTTCAAAATCATACCATCAGCTTTTCACCGGCCAACGCCAAATTTGAACTGGACCGATTCATGCTGACGACCAATCCGAACCTCATCCTGAATCCTGCACCTGCCACATGTTCGGCCGGTGTGGCGACCATTACCGCAAATGGTCCGACAACCATCTGCCAGGGCGCCAATGTAATATTGACAGCCAGCAGCGGGCAAAGCTATTTATGGTCCAATGGAAAAACAACACAGTCCATCACGGTTACTTCCAGCGGCTCCTATTCGGTTGCCGTTGGCCAGGCCGGTGGTTGTTCAGCTTCTTCCGTACCGGTAACCATTACCGTTTCCAATCCCGTGGCAACCGTCACGGCAGGCGGACCAACAACGTTCTGCCAGGGAGGATCCGTTCTGCTGACCGCCAACCCGGGTGCATCCTATGTTTGGACCAATGGAGCGACAACTCAAAGTATAACCGCAACCACCAGTGGAAATTATGGTGTTAAAGTCACCAATGCCGGCGGATGCTCGGCCAATTCTACGCCCGTAGCGGTCACCGTCAGTTCAACTCCGTCGGCAACTATTACCGCCAGCGGACCGGTCAATTTTTGCCAGGGAGGAAGCGTGACGCTTACTGCTGGTAACGGCTCCAGTTACCTGTGGTCACCTGGAAATCAAACCACTCAATCCATCACGGTCACGACATCAGGAAGTTATACCGTTAAAATCACCAATGCCGGCGGATGTTCCGCAACTTCTTCACCTGTTGTGGTATCCGTTACTTCCACCCCGGTTGCAACCATTACCGCAAGCGGAAACACCAATAACCTCTGTCCCGGAAGCACCGTGCAGTTGACGGCCAGCAGCGGGCAAAGCTATACATGGTCAAACGGAAAAACAACGCAGTCGATTTCGGTGAATTCGGCCGGAAGTTATTCTGTGGCTGTAAATATGGGTGGCGGATGCCTGGCCACCTCAAATCCGCTGGTGGTTACCTATGCCGGTAATCCTGTTGCCACCATTACAGCCGGCGGTCCGACTACCTTCTGCCAGGGCGGAAGTGTAACGCTTACCGCTGCCCAGGGAAGTTCTTACCTGTGGACAACCGGGGCCACCACGCAAGCCATCACGGCAGTCACATCCGGCAGCTACGGTGTGACGGTAACGTCCGCTTACGGTTGTACCGCTGCAGCAAGTCCGGTAACGGTATCTGCCAACGGAACCATTAATGCCACTGTAACGGCTTCAGGGCCCACCACGTTTTGCCAGGGTGGATCCGTTACCCTCACCGCCAGTCAGGGAACAGGTTATTACTGGTATCCGTCCGGGCAAACGACACAGTCCATCAACGCCACCACGTCCGGGTTTTATTATGTGGTGGTTACCGGTAACGGTGGTTGTACAGGCTCTTCCTCCATCAAACAGGTAACCGTAAATGCGGTACCATCCGCCATCATTACGCCGGGCGGCTCAACGGTTATCCCGCAAGGACAGTCCGTTACCCTGACCTGCTCTGCGGCAGACGGTTATTTATGGTCACCGGGAGGCCAGCTGACACAGGCCATAACGGTGCATGACAGCGGCTTTTACGCGGTCACGGCCTTCAGCCAGAATGGTTGCGCGGCCACTTCGGCTCCGGTTCATGTAACCTATGCTACGGCAACAGCGGTTATCACGCCAGGTGGTCCCACCAGCATCTGCTCCGGTGAACAGGTTCTGCTAACGGCAAGCAACGGAGTTTCTTACCTGTGGTCAACCGGTGAAACAACCAAATCAATCACCGTGAACAGCGGCGGTACGTATCAGGTTATAGTGACTGACGCCGGCGGGGGCGTTTCCACCGCAAGCATACTGATTACCGAAAACAGCAAACCGCTCGAGCCCTCCATCATTGTATCCTATTTACCGGGCACAGCCTACCAGCTTACGGCCTATGAGCCATCGGCACTCAGCTACCTGTGGTCCAGCGGCTCAACGTCTCAGACCATTACGGTAAGCAGCCCGGGGAACTATACGGTGAAGGCCATCAATGGATTTGGCTGCAGCACCAACAGCCAGCTCATCGCTGTTCCTTCACCGGTAAACGGTTCCTGTACGGCTACCAATATGCTGACAGCATACAATATCCTGGATACATCGGCAACCCTGGAGTGGAACCCGGCTATCACCGGAACTTCCTTCAAAATTATATACTATGAAAAAGGATCGGTAAACTTCCAGATCAAATCCGTGTCGGGCACTTCATACAAAACGGATATCACCGGTCTTCAACCCGGAAAAACCTACCGCTGGTTTGTACAAACCATCTGCCCAACCGGATCCTACTACAGCCCTGTCGCATACTTCAATACGCTTGACGGCCCGCTCAATTGCGGAAGTACACCGCAAAATCCTTTTACGGTTAATGTCCGTGCGAGATCAGCCGAAGTACGTTGGTATGCTACCGATGCCGACCAGTTTACCGTACGATACCGGCAGACCGGAACAACACCGTACACCACCAAAACAGTAACTGGCGCTCCTTTCCAGCAGGGATTCTTCCGGATCAACGGACTGATTCCAAACACTACCTATGAATGGAGCGTTCAGTCTTTCTGCAATGGCGTGAACAGTTTGTATTCGAAAACCGTCGTATTTCAAACACTGGACGAATGCCCCATGCCCGTGAATATTTATAACAGCGCCGCAACTAACACAACAGTTACGCTACATTGGGATGCCGGAAACCCGGCGGATACCATGAAGATCAGGTTTTACGAAAAAGGAACCACCGATTACCAGTACAGGCTCGTGCCCTGTCAGCCGGTTAACCCGGGATACCTGATATTGAAAAACCTTAAGCCTCAGACCACCTATGTGTTTTCCGTGAAGGGAAAATGTTCCTGGGGAAATTCGGTTTATTCCAATGAACAGGAATTTATAACCCTGGCGAATCCCAATATACCCATCTCCAATGACCCGGATGATGAACTGAAACTGATCGGTTATCCGAATCCGGCAACCTCTGCATTCAATTATGGTTTCCTTTCAGATGATGAAGGTGCATATACCGTAAATGTATGTGATATGACCGGCAGGGTCCTCTTCAGCGAAAGTGGAACGGCCTCCAGGGGAATCAACGGAGGCTCCCTGAACGTTGAACAGATGGCTAATGGTTTATATACGCTGGTGCTGGAGAAAAAAGCCCAGGTAAGCCGGTTTAAGTTTTCAGTACATTAAAAAACTCAAACATGAAGATGCCCCGTTACGCCTGATGCGTAACGGGGCATCTTGTTAAATGCCGAACTTATTTATTCAATAAACAACCTTGGAGGCTACTTTCTTCTGTGAGTTTTCAATAACTACAAAATAAACCCCCTTATTCATATGAACGGGTATGGTAAAGGTATTTACACCCGGGAAGCCTGCATTTCCGGATTTGCTCACCAGGGTCCTGCCCAGGATATCCACAACCGAATAGGTAAATGATTCATGACTGTCGTAATGGAACATCACCTGCATGGCATTGGAACTGTAAGCCGGGTTGACGTAGTCGATGGCAAATTTTCCATCCTGCATTAATTTGACAGGGACCAGTTTGGAATAACTGCTGTTTCCCTGAATGTCGGTCGTGGACAAGCGGTAATATTGCAATCCTTCCACCGGGTGAAAATCATATGTTTCATAATCGAGGATGGAGGAACTGGGACCTTTACTGAGCAATTTACCGATGAAATCAAATTCGGTTCCATTCACCGTTCTTTCAACCGTGAAGAAATCATTATCGATTTCAGAAGCCGTACTCCAATAAACTTTTACCTTATCATTGATCAGTTTGGCATCAAAATTCAGCAGTTCAATCGGAAGCGGTTGTGAGGAGTTGGACAATACCCAGGGGCCGTCGAACAGGGAAAGACCATTCATCACAACAGTATTGGTAGCCGCCGTATGCGTATAGGCATTGGCAAACACCCTCCAGCCCGGATTGCCGTTGCCGTTGGGGTTTTCCCAGCGCTGGGGCTTGAGGGTATTATCCACGGCGCCGGCAGCGGTTGGCCGCTCGGCAGTGGTAATGGTAAAGGTCAGGTTGGCCGTTCCGGAAGGGCCGGTTTTGTTGATCTGCCAGAACCGGTCGGCTACATTCTGTATGGTCAGATCGTTTCCGGTAGCCAAATCCCGCATGTGTGTGACCGTTCCGGGCAGCGTGGCATTGTTGGCATAGGGCGTATTGTCAGATGCAGTCGGGAATGTTCCTACAGTCACATAGTCCATCTGTCCGGCCGTCTGGTTGACCATAAACGGAATATACGTTCCTGTAGCGGTACCAAACGGGAACAGGTGATTACCCGTCATGGTGCCTAAATTTTTTCTCAGGTTTCCATATACCGTCGGAACATCATCACTGAGAATCCATCCTGAAGTTCTGGAAATGGAAGCTGTCTGCGGGTTGTTAACGGACATTGTCCGCAGGTTCAGATCCAGATAACCAGCGGTCATAATCAGGAAAGAATCCACATTGGCATTCAGTCCCATGATCACACCCTGTGTGCCAATGGCTCCCGTTTTATTGACCGTCAGTTCATTGAAAGTGGTCACGTTGGCTCCGCCAATATCCTGGTTGAGACTGGCATTGCTGAACGTCACATTGCTGTAACCGGCCACAAAGGTGCCGTGATTGACCCAACGCCCGGCCGTAGTGGCTCCGTTACCCGTGATGTTAATCGGGTACTTGCCGTAAGGACGCTTGAAATGGAAGGTGATGTTGGGACGGTA
>CAYWHE010000086.1:0-15427 GCA_964458125.1 uncultured Flavobacteriaceae bacterium
CGAAAAGATTCATTGCTCTGTAAATGTAAAACAAATTCCAATTTCATCGTTTGTGTCCTCACAAACGATGACGAAAAGAATCATTCTTCCTCGGGTGTTGTATGCGCACTCCCCCAGAGTTCCATCCCGGCGGATTGCATATCATTAAGTTTGCGGTAAAGGCCGTTATGGTTCATGAGTTCCTGGTGGGTTCCGCTTTCGATGACGGTGCCGTGGTCAATCACGATTATCTTGTCGGCGTTGCGGATGGTGGATAAGCGATGCGCAATCACAAAAGACGTTCTCCCCTTCATCAGGTTTTCCAAAGCATCCTGCACCAGTTGTTCGCTTTCGCTGTCGAGGGAAGAGGTCGCTTCATCCAGTATTAAGATGGCAGGATCTTTTAAAATGGCGCGGGCAATGGCAATGCGCTGACGCTGACCGCCGCTTAATTTTATCCCGCGTTCCCCGACAATGGTGTTGTACTTTTCAGGAAAGCGTTCAATAAATTCATGCGCATTGGCTTTTTTGGCAGCTTCCACAATCTCCTCATCACTTGCCCCCGGTTTTCCGTAAGCGATGTTTTCGCGAATACTGCCGCCGAACAAAATGACTTCCTGGGGAACATAGGCCATCTGCTTTCTCAGGTCGGAAAGCTGATATTCCGTCGCCGGCCTGTCATCAAAATAAAGTGTTCCATGGTCGGGTTCATAAAACCGGAGCAACAGGGAGGCTATGGTGCTTTTGCCTGCGCCGCTCGGTCCGGCAATGGCAATTTGTTCGCCATGCTGAGCGGTGACGGAAATATCCTTTAAAACGGCGACATCCTTTCTTCCGGGATAGCTGAAGGCCACGTGATCAAAACGGACCTGTCCCTTCAGTTTGAAATCACGGGCCGGTTGCCCGGGCGTCAGATCAACCACTTCCCCTTCGTTTCTCAGTATTTCCCGGATGCTCTGCGTGGCGCCCAGGATTTTCTGAAGCTGTGAAAACATGTCGGCAAAACCGGCAAAGGTGCCGCCCACGAACATGGAAAAAATGACAAACATGGTGAGGGAGCCGATGGTCAGGTCACCGGCCATAATCATATTGGCCCCGAACCACATCACGAAGGCAATGGCTCCGAATACGCTGAAGATCATGAACGACACAAAAGCTCCGCGGTAACGGGCGTTGGCGATGGCCGTATCCACCACGGCATAGATGCTTCTGGCATAACGGCTGATTTCGTAGCGCTCATTCGTGAATGCCTTCACCATGGAAATCCCCTGGAAGGTTTCCTGTACGATGGTGCCGCTGTCGGCCAGCTGGTCCTGGGCCCGGCGTGACATTTTGCGTATACGAAGTCCGAACACCACGGCCAGCACGGCAATCACCGGGACCACGGCCAGCATGACCAGGGCCAGTTTGGCGCTGATCCAGAAAATGAACGCCAGGCCGATCACCATCATGAAAATGCCACGGAGAAATTCGGCCAGGGTAAAGGAGATGGCATCCTGAATCTGTGAAAGATCGGAGGATATCCTGTTGCTGAGTTCGCCCACCCGCTTTTCAGTGAAAAAACTCATGGGCATGCTGATCAGTTTGCTGTACACATCTTTCCGCATGTCGGCCAGGGATTTTTCACCTGCTTCGGTGAGCAGGTATACCCGCATGTAGGAGAAAACGGTTTGAACGCTCAGTTGCAGAAAGATCAGCAGAAGAGTGGTGTTGAGACTCCAATGGATATCCCTTAACCCAAATCCGAACTGTTCCCCGATCCGGCTTCCGCCCATGCCCGGCATCTCCGACCCCGGGGAAGCCGCATCAATCATCTTGCCGAGAAATAAAGGAAACAGGCTGGTGGTAAAGGCGGATAAGGCAATAAATACCAGCGCCAGAATAAAACGGCTGCGATAAGGTTTTAAATATGTAAACAGGATTAAGGCCTGCCGGAGACTTTCCCTGCTGATCCTGACCTTCGGTGTTTCGTCTTGCTGCTGCCCATTGCTGTTGTAACGTCCTCTTTTAGCCATACGACCGCAAAGATACCGCTTTCTGAATTCTTCCGGGAAAAGGGCCGGCCATTCAGCGCAACAGGCCGCTAATCAGGAACAGATTGGTTGAAGGAATCTGGCGCCAGATGATAAAATTTTCAGGGATGGATTCTGTTCCCTATCCTGTATGTTTTACCTGATCCGGATGAACCCTTTCCCCGTTCCAAAACGCCATCTTTTAAACCTGTTTTTATACGGAAAGCATCAAATTCCATCCATCAGACCTTAGGTTTTCTCCCGTCACCGGCACCCCATCAGGGTTTTGCATTTGGTTTGGAAAACCATGGATCATTCAGCCTAATGGCACATTTTTATATGGGCCTTTCGTTCAATCCAAAACCTTTTACTACCTTTGACTATTCAGCAATCCGAAATCTAACCAATTCAATTAATTCTTATTTCCACATGAAAAAAATTTTAGCAGGAACATTGTTCCTGGCCGCTGCATTTCTGTTTTCCACCCTGGCACCTGCTCAGGACTGGGTTTCGAAAATGAAGGATCCGAACGTGAACTTCTTTGAGGTGCAAAAAGCCTTTAACAAATATTACAAACAACAATACAAAGCCCTTCAACGGGAACAAAAAAGAGCCCTTAAAAAGAAGGGGGAAGCCGAAAGCGAAATGGATGAAATGGAAGTGCCGGGTTTCTTCCAGTACAAGCGCTGGGAATGGTTTATGGAACCCCGTGTTCAGGCCAACGGTCAGCGCTTCAATCCCGCCCGCGTCTGGCAGGAAATGGAGCAGTATAACAAGCTATATCCGAAAACGGCTTCCGCCGGAAACTGGACCTTTATCGGACCTTCGGCTACCGGAGCGCTGGCAGGGGCCGGCCGTCTGAATTTTATCCGCATCGACCCGAATAACGCCAGCAACCTCTTTGTCGGATCACCCGGCGGAGGGCTTTGGAAGTCCACCAACGGAGGTACTTCCTGGACCACCAATACCGATGAACTGGCACAGGTTATCGGCTGTACGGACCTGGCCATTGATCCAGCCAACTCGAACATCATGTACCTGGCTACGGGTGACGGGGACGGCGGCGATACTTATTCCGTCGGTATTTTAAAAACAACGGACGGAGGTCAGACCTGGAACACCACGGGCCTTTCCTTTTACATGGCCAATTTCAGGCAGATCAGTAAACTCCTGATCCATCCGACCAATACCAATATTATATTAGCTGCAACCTCAGCCGGGATTTACCGCAGTGACGACGGAGGTGTAACGTTTACGAAGGTACAGAACGGATCATTCAAGGACATGGAATTCAAACCCGGCGATCCGAATACGGTGTATACCTGCGGCGCTGAATTTTACCGTTCCACGGACGGGGGACAAACCTGGACGAAGACCACTTCGGGCTTGCCCTTTGCCACCAATGTCAGCCGCATGGCCATTGCCGTTACGGCGGCGAATCCGGACCTGGTTTACCTGATTGCAGGTCTTCCGGCCCCCAACTACGGAACGCAGGGTTTCTACAAATCCACCAACAGCGGAACGGGCTTTACGACGGTTAGCGTTCCGGCGCTGGGAAGCCAGCAATGGTATGACCTCTGCATAGCGGCATCACCAACCAATGCCAATGAAGTGGTGATCGGCGGGCAAACCGATTTCATCCGCTCCCTCAACGGAGGCGGAAGCTGGTCCCAGAACGGAGGCAACACCCACGTGGATTATCATGACATCGTATTTGCCAACAGTACGACCTATTATACGGCTTGCGACGGTGGCATTTACAAAACCTCCAACAGCGGTGCCAGCTGGACCAACCTGAACAACAACCTGGCAATCTCGGAAATGTATGGTTTCGGGCATTCGGCAACGAATTCTAACCTGATCATCAACGGCTGGCAGGATAACGGCACCAACAAGTTCAACGGCACCAGCTGGTCCTCCATCATGGGTGGTGACGGCATGTTGTGTTTTATCAGCTGGAACAATGATCAGAACATGTGGGCCGAATATTACAACGGAGCGCTTCAGCGTTCCACCAACGGCGGAGCCAGTTTTTTCTCGGCCGTCAGCGGCGCTCTGGCCAATGAAACGGGAGCCTGGGTAACCCCGTGGCTGGAAGATCCCGTTACGGCCAATACCCTGTATGCAGGATTCAACAACGTCTGGAAAAGCACCAACGGCGGTTTGTCCTGGACCAAAATCAGCACCTTTTCCGGAAGCACTACGACCATTAATACCCTGGCTGTATCTCCTGCCAATAACCAGGTTATCTGGGTTTCGCGCTCGGGCGTATTGTATAAAACGAATAACGGAGGTACATCCTGGACCACGGTCGGCAATGTTCCCTCCGGCACCATTACCGGCATTGCCTGCAGCAATACCGATCCGGACAAAGCCTGGATCACCTATTCCGGATTTGCCAATATCAACAAAGTGTTTTCCACCGATGACCAGGGTGCCAACTGGACGAATCTTTCCGCTTCACTTCCGAATGTTCCGGTCAATTGCATCACCTATGTTAACGGTTCCAATGATGCGGTATACATCGGCACCGACATCGGCGTGTTTTACAAGGATGCTTCCCTGAGTGTATGGCAGCCTTTTGACAGCGGGCTCCCCAATGTCGTCATCAGCCAGCTGCGCATTTTTAATCCCACCGGGAAAGTGCGCGCTTCCACTTATGGCCGCGGCATGTGGGAATCAGATCCTTATGTACCGGGCTCCTATCCGCCGTCAGCGGTCTTCAGTTCCGATGTAAAAATCGCCTGCCCCGGTACGGCCGTTCAGTTCAATGATTATTCTGCAGGACAGCCTGTGGCCTGGGACTGGACCTTTCCCGGAGGCAACCCGGGTTCTTCCACCCAGCAAAACCCACTGGTATTTTACAACACTCCCGGCACCTACCCGGTAACACTGACGGTTACCAATGCCAATGGGTCGGATACGGTAACCTTTAATAATTTCATCACCATCAGTTCAAGTCCCTTTGCCAACCCGACCGCCGTCAGCGCCCAGCGTTGCGGACCTGGTCAGGTTAATCTTTCCGCCTCCGGTTCAGGACAAGGAACGCTTCGGTGGTGGGACGCACCCGGTTCGGGCAACCTGCTGGCGACAGGTCCCAACTATTCTCCCAACATTACCGGAAGCACCACCTACTACGTGGATGAGGAATTCAGCGGCGGAATTACCGATTATACCGGGGCCAACGACAACAGTATGGGAGGCGGAAATGCATTTACCGCCAATGATATCAGGGGGCTTTATTTTGATGTGCTGCAACCGGTGGTGCTGAATACGGTAGACGTTTATCCCAACTCCGCCGGTAACCGGACGATTGAAGTAATCGATGCACAGGGAAATACGCTTATTGATACCACGCTGTATATTCCAGCCAGTCCCAATGTCGCCATTCCGATCACCCTTAATTTCACGCTTTACCCGGGTACCAACTACTTCATTAAGGTCCGGGGCTTTGTTGACCTGTACCGGAATTCTGACGGAGCGGTATATCCCTATACCAGCAGTTCCATCAATATTACGGGCAGCAATGCCGGTTTGCCGGGGTATTATTACTTCTTCTACAACTGGGTGTACACGGAATTTACCTGCAATACGGCCCGGACACCCTGCTATGCCATCGATACCTGTGCCGTACAGGGTGTCGGCGAACTGTCACCGGGAAATACGCTTGACATTTACCCCAACCCGAATAACGGGGAGTTTCTGTTCCGGTTCCATTCAACTTCCATAGATGATTACCAGGTTATCCTCACCAATACCCTTGGTGAAATTATTTTCCAGGAAAAACTGAACGGATTTTCAGGCGAGTATAAAAAGAAACTGGATATCCGTGAAAACGGAAAGGGTATTTATATGATGAGTATTTCCAACGGAAAAGATGCAACGATCCGGAAGCTGACGGTGTATTGAGAAATCATATCCGTCATGAAAAAGGCCGTCGGGAATCTGACGGCCTTTTTTGTTCATTTAAGGTGCAGCATGCATGGACCAACAAGGCCAATATTTTAAGATTACGCAACTTCCGCCCGTGCCGTTTTGAAAGGGTTCTTTTAAATTACTTGCTATTCCTGCCATAACCTCCTGACAGGAAGAGGAGTCAACAGATAGGGTGAATTATAAATCCGGGCACGAGGTGCAGCCTGGCGCCCGCAGTGACATTTTACCCGTTCCGGCACTTCGTTTTAACGGGTTTTTTTTATTCCGGCCTGCCCTGGTTTCCACCGGAAAAATACCGTTTATCTCCCTTTTTATACCGGATATTCATTGGTGATACCCTTCCCCCCAGGTCATGCCGTAAATTTGATGCATAAAACAAAAACAACCCTAATCCATATCCAACATGAAAAAACAACTGACCCTGGCCTTGTTCTTCTTCCTGTCCTTCCAATCCTTCGGAACGGTGCGTACGGTGTGCAATATGCCGTATTCCCCCGGACAGTTTACAACCTTATCCGCTGCCCTGACCGCAGCCAATGTCTTTGATACCATTTATGTGCATGGATCCACGTTCAATTACGGTAACGTGACCATCAATAAGACGGGCATTGTCCTGATCGGCGCAGGCTACAGTCCTGTTAAACAATCTCCGCTCCCGTCTTCGCTGACCACCGTAACCGTAACGTCCGGTACCACCCGTTGCCAGTTAATCGGTTTTGCGATTGATAACCTGTCACTGGGGTTTAATTGCAATTACACGTCCGTCAGACGTTGCCGGTTCGCACCATCCATGGGCGCTCCGATTTCAGCCTATATCACAACCAATGGAACCTGCCAGAACCTGATCGTAGAAGGTTGCCAGTTTTCGCAAAATCCGCTCGTTTTGTCAGCCATTAACTTTTTGGCATCCAACGCAGACAGTACAATCATCCGGAACAACATCTTTGAATGCCCGCTTAGTGCAAACAGCACAACTACAAATCCAAATACTTTTTTTATCATCAATAATTTATTTACCGGTAATTTCCTGAATGCATTTAATTCCATCACACAAGCCAAAATCAACAACAACATCTTTTACGGACCATCGCCACAGGGAGTCATTGCTCCAACCTGCAGCATGAACCACAATATCAGCTTTAGTTGCGGCAATAACACCTTCCAGTCAACGGGCAACAACAACCTGGTTAACGTCAATCCGTTTTTTGTAAATGCCCCCTCACCGGGACAACCTATGACCCTTTCCAATGATTTCAGGCTTAACCCAATCTCCCCGGGCATTAATTCCGGCAATGACGGAACGGACAGGGGCTTATTCGGAGGTTTTGGTTTTAAATTTAACATGACCGGTGAACCGGCTATGGCTGAAGTCACTGCCTTCACGATTACCTCTTCCAACATTATTGCTCCGAACGGAACGCTGACCATCTCAGTCACCTCCAAGCGTATTAAATAAAATCTGATTTACGATCCCAGGACCAGTCATCTGCAACGTCATGAAAACGAACCCCGTTTTTAAGTCCCTGATCAAAACACTCCTGATCGCATTCCTTTCCTTGTTCGGTGTGTCCGTATCGGCTCAAAATATTATCCAGATGGAATATTTTTTCGATACCGATCCGGGCGCAGGAAATGGTTTACCGATTTCCATTCCTTCTTCCCCCGATTCGGTAACCTCCGTGAATATTATTTCCACCCTGGGCCTGGCTCCCGGGCAACATTTTCTGTTTGTACGGGCCCTGCAGGCTGGTGGCGTCTGGTCACTCTACGAATCAAGAGCGTTTTTCATTAAGCCTCCCGTTTCCCTGGCGGAGTATTTTTTTGATACGGACCCCGGTGCAGGAAACGGAACCCCCTTGTCCATAGTGGCCGGCATAGATTCCACCGTCATTAATGCTTCCATTTCTTCAGTTGGTCTTGGGCCTGGTCGTCATTTCCTGTTTATACGGACACGGGCCAATGCGCAGGAGCCCTGGTCCCTGCATGCACCGCTTGAATTCTACATAAACAATGCTCCCCTTCTTGCCGAATATTTTTTTGATTCCGATCCGGGATTTGGAAATGGTATAGCATTAACGGGTTTTAATGGAACAGATTCCTCCCAGTTGGTTACGTCGGTTTCAACAACCGGTTTAACCTCCGGTTATCATGTATTATTCATCAGGACCCGTGACCAGGCCGGAAATTGGTCCATGTATGCGCCCCGTGAGTTTTTCATCAAACAGCCCATGGTGGCCGCCGAATACTTTTTTGATACGGATCCGGGTCCTGGCTTTGGCCTTAGTCTGCCGGTAATACCGGGACCTGATTCTTCCCTGGTCAATTTCAGTTTTATAACGACAGGCGTTCCGTCGGGGAACCATGTTTTGTTCGTACGGACAAAGGACGCTTCAGGTCACTGGTCATTTTATGAGCCGCGTGAATTTTATGTCAGGCCATCCATTGTGGCCGCAGAATATTTTATTGACGCCGACCCGGGACTGGGTAACGGCACAGCCTTAACCGTTGGCATTCCCTCGGATTCGGTAATTTTCAATGCCGTGGTTACCACCCCGGCCCTCAGTATGGGAACCCATCATTTGTTTGTCAGAACCAGGGATCAGAGCGGAAAATGGTCCCTGTTCGAACACGTGGAGTTTACAACGGGAAGCCCGCTTCCTGTGGAGTGGCTGAGTTTTGAAGCGGTCCGCAAAGACAACGACGCCCTGCTTACCTGGACAACAGCATCGGAGCACAACTGCGATCTTTTTGAAGTGGAACGCATGATACCGGGAACGAATCCGGTATTCCTGAAAATAGGAGAGGTAAAGGGTAACGGTACCTCTTCCATCCTGCACGCATACCATTTCACGGATCTTTCGGTTCCGGCCCCGGGAGTTTGCTATTACCGCATCCGGCAGGTGGATTATAACGGAGACTATTCCTTTTCGGAAACACGTACGCTGAACTTCCAGGATGGCATGCACGCTCCCTTGTCGGTGAGCGTTTACCCGAATCCGTCAAAGGACCGGTTCAGGCTTGAAGCCAATGAAAATGCAGGATCAGTTGACATGGTAGATATCCTGACCCTGAGCGGGCAACAGGTATCCTCGCTGAAGGATGTTTCTTTTCCGTATACGTTTGGCGATAACCTGGAAGCCGGAACTTACATTGTCCGGATTCATGCCGGGGGCGAAACAAAATGCTTCAGGATTGTAAAGGCGGAGTAAGCCAATGGACAAAGGCGGGAATATCAAACTTGCGCCAGAGGCGACGTTGTGTTGGCTATTTAAGCAATCTATTATCTTAACATGTAAATAGTCTTCTTTGGCCAAAAGCAATAAGCATAGTGATGCAGATTGTCCTGAATGTTTTGATTGTCTAACGTGAAATTACCTCCGTGATCTGTGGATCATTCACAATAGCTTTTCGCTGACATAGACACGAGGACTGGTAAATTATGGACATGATTTACAAAGAATTAACCGACCGGTATCAGACCCGTTTTGGAAGCCCGGATGATTGATTTTGACACTTACTTTGTGAATAGGTGTGGAGCGTCCTGCTGTTTCTATATGACAAGGGTCTTAGCATTATGAAGGCGGATATGAAAGCTATGAGTACAATTTTATTGATTAACAGGCTCAAGTCCCTTTCATACAAGCATACCTGGAATACATGCGGCGGAGTGGCATGAAGGAAAGCAGATCGTCTGTGAGGACACAAACGATGGCGGATAGGGTCTAAGCATTATGAAGGCGGTTATGAAAGCTATGAGTACAATTCTGTTGATTAGCAAGCGCAAGACTCTTTCACGCGGTCATGCCTGGAACACCTGGGGCGGAGTGGCAGGACCAAAGGCACATCGTCTGTGAGGACACAAACGATGGCGGAGAAAGGCTGAATTTGGTAATCCTGCCAACAGTTTAAAGAAAATTCTTATCTTTATTCACTGAAGCCGGTATCGATCGGTTGTTTGAAGAAAGAATGAAAGCCAAATAACATATGAAAGCAAAAACCGTAATTTTTATTATGCTGATCATTTGTTCAGCAGAAATCAAAACCCATGCACAGGCATGGAACCTTCTTGGCAATGCCGGAACAAATGCCACTAATAACTTTATTGGAACAACAGACAGCAAAGCACTGAAATTCCGTACCAATAATAATGTAAGAATGACAATTAGCTCTGCCGGAAAAATTGGCATCGGCAACACTTCTCCCGTTTTTAAATTAGATGTGAAAGGAGGAAGCATTAATACAGATTCGGTTTACAGGATTGAAGGAAGTACTGTGCTTTCTGTAAAAAATAATACTAACACATTTGTCGGTCGCAATAGCGCCTTAAATAATACACAGGGAACAGGCAATACAGCTATAGGATATAGTTCTCTGTATTATAATGCGGGCGCAAGCGGTAATACTGCAATTGGCTATGCCGCTATGCAGTTTGCAAATAATACAACCGGTAATGTATATACTAACAGTGTAGCCATAGGCTACCAGGCGCTGCAGGGATCTCCATCACCGGCAGCCAATACCGGTACAGTAAATGTTGCAATCGGGGCACATTCAATGTTCATTAATTCTTCCGGTGGCATTAATACTGCTGTGGGAGTGTCTTCTATGTATAATAATACAACAGGTTCTTATAACACTGCCCTGGGTGGTTTAGCACTTTTTGGTAATAATACCGGAACCTATAATACGGCCTGCGGATATCGTTCATCGGAAGCAAATTCAGCAGGTATTTATAATACCGCTTTAGGATCTTACGCATTATACACGAACACGAACTCAAATAATACAGCTGTAGGAACATCTGCTCTTGCTTATACACCAAATTCGCAGTTTAATGTAGCTATGGGCTATAATGCCGGAGATTCCTATGACAATGGCTATAATAATGTTTTTGTCGGAGCCAATACCGATGTTAATGCAGACGGATACTATAATGTAATTGCTGTAGGCCAGGGTACTATGGTGACTTCAGGAGTCAGCACAGCCCGCTTTGGGAATGCTGCCACAGTTTCTTATGGCGGTTGGGCAGGCTGGACGAATGTAAGTGATGGCAGGTATAAAAAGAATGTAAAGGAAAATGTTCCGGGAATTGAATTTATTAATAAGCTGAGGCCTGTCACCTATACATTGGATGCTTCCGGGCTGGATGCTTTCCTGCATAAAGACAGCAAATCAGAATTAAGCCCCGAAGGAAAAGCTGTTCATCAAAAGGCATTGCTGGAAAAAGAAAAAATTACTTATACAGGTTTTATTGCACAGGAAGTGGAAGCATCAGCGAAAGAGTTAGGTTTTGATTTTTCGGGAGTAGATGCCGCAAAAAACGGGAATGATGTATATGGGTTGCGATATGCAGAGTTTGTAGTGCCCTTGGTAAAAGCAGTGCAGGAGCTGGATAAGCAAAACAGCAGCCTGAGAGATGAAATTAAACAGATCAAATCTATTCTCACGGATGAGCAAAGACGGAAATTAAATTCAGAAGAACAGAAAGCAGTTTTGGAACAGAACATTCCCAATCCCTTTAATAAAAGCGCTGTTATAAAATGCACGCTTCCTGAAAAGTTCAGCAGTGCAGTGCTTAAAATTTATTCATCAGCAGGAATTGAAATGAAATCCTATCCTCTTATGCAAAGCGGCAAAAACGAAATCACCGTTGAAGCAAATACATTGCCTGCAGGGATTTATTCTTTTACTCTTATTGTTGACCAAACAGCCACTGATGTTAAACAAATGATAATTACCAAATAAAAATACATGAAATCCAAACTTGCACTTCTTATCTCGCTTGCACTTTGCGAAGCAATTCAAAATGTAAATGCCCAGGCATGGAACCTGAATGGCAATTCAGGAACAAACGCCACCGATAACTTTATCGGAACTATTGACAACAAACAATTAAAAATTCGTACAAACAATGCGGTGCGGATGACCTTCTCCACCAATGGAAAAGTGGGCATCGGAACAACTTCACCGGCTGCCCGGCTGCATATTAAAGGTACTTCTAATGGTTCTCAACTGATCATTGATGCCGGGGCTTCTCAAACAAACTCACAGCCGCTGATTCGCCTGAGGTACTCCGCAGGATTTGACCTTATGCACATACATTCGGATGATTCGACCAATATTTTTATCGGGGTGCATTCCGGGGAAATGAATGATACGACTTTTCTTTCCTGGGATGGCACCAGGAATACATTTATAGGATGTCATGCAGGTGCTGATAATTCTCATGGCTGGGAAAACACAGCAGTCGGCAGCTTTTCGCTTGCAAATAATACCAGTGGTGCATTAAATACAGCTGTCGGTTACAATGCTTTGACTTCAAACACTACCGCCTGGTCGAATACAGCTATTGGAAACTCAGCTCTTGAGTTCAATACAACCGGGCAGGGAAATACGGGATGCGGCTTCAGGCCATTGAATCAAAACTCTACAGGCCACTACAATACTGCCCTTGGCTACCAGGTGTTATTCAGTAATAATGGTGATAGGAATTCCGGTTTCGGATATGAAGCTCTCTTATATAATATTAGTGGTGCGTACAATACGGCAGGCGGATATTATTCAATGTATCAGAATACAGGCGGAAGCATTAACACGGCTTATGGCCATCTATCCTTATACAGCAATACTACAGCTAACTATAATACTGCAACCGGTCACCAGGCGTTATACTTCAACAATGGAGATGGAAATTCTGCTCACGGGTTAAATGCGCTTTATCATAATACCAGTGGAATTTACAATACAGCCAGTGGATACCAGGCACTTTTTAACAACACTTCAGGAAACTATAATGTAGCTATGGGTTGTAATACCAGTTATAATAGCAATGGCACGTACAATACTGCCATTGGGACAGATGCAGGTTGCAATAACGGCACCGGGCCATCCAATTTTACTGCATTGGGTAATAATGCGGGACATGTTGGCAGCGGCTCCAATACGGTTGAGATTGGAAATGCAAGTGTCAGCTGGATTGGTGGAAATGTAGGTTGGTCTACTTACAGTGACAGGCGTATAAAAGAAAATATCCAGAGCAATGTTCCGGGATTATCATTCATCAACAAGCTCAACCCTGTAACTTATAATTTAAATATCCATAAGCAAAATAACATCTGTGGCATTAATGATACCAATGAATGGGAAGGCAAATATGATATTGAAAAAATCGTTCAAACAGGATTTCTTGCCCAGGAAGTAGAACAGGCAGCAAAAGAATGTAATTACGATTTCAATGGGGTGCTGGCTCCAAAAGGTAATGCAAAGTTGTACAGCATTCAATATGCGGCTTTTGTAGTGCCTTTGGTAAAAGCCGTGCAGGAGCAGCAACAACAAATTGAGAAGTTGACTAAGCAAATGACAACTATTTCATCCATCCTGACCGATGAACAAAAGCAACAGTTAAATGTAATTCATGGTAATAAGACAGGACTTGAACAAAACATACCCAACCCTTTTAATAAAAGCACCTTGATCAAATGCACGCTTCCTGAAAAATTCAGCAGTGCACTGCTTAAAATTTATTCATCTTCAGGCGTTGAAATGAAATCATATCCTCTTATGCAAAGCGGTAAGAATGAAATAACCGTTGCTGCTAATACATTGCCTGCAGGAATTTATTCTTACACCCTGATTGTTGATGACAGCGCTTTTGATGTGAAGCAGATGATTGTTACTAAATAATTGCCGGAGATATTTCTGAAACGTTATATTAATTATTAGCCTGATTGACTCATAGTCCTTTTTCAGGAGATTATGAAGGGAATTAAAAGTTAACGATTCTCAAAAGGAGTCCTTTATATACACGAAGACAAAAAGGGGATTAATAACCGGAGGTTTTTAGTTTATATATTAATCCATTTATGCTGCAACCCTTGACTGGTAAGGAAAAAATCCGTATCGTTGCAATATCAAACCCCAATTCAAATCTAAATCTTATGAAAAGAATCATCACACTTCTGCTTATTGTATATGCATCAAATGCTTACAGTCAAAACACATTTCCGGCATCAGGCGCTGCGGGGATTGGAACAACAACTCCCAATGCATCCAGCATCCTGGAAGTAAAATCCACCACACAGGGTATGTTAACTCCCAGAATGACCAAAGCGCAACGCGATGCGATTGTTTCACCAGTAAACGGATTGTTAATTTATCAGACCGATAACACCAAAGGATTTTACTATTACAATGGCTCAGCATGGACTGCAATAAATAATTCTTCCAATAAAACATTGAGCAACCTCACCTCACCCACCAAGATTAACCAGGATTTATTACCCGATACAGCAAACACATTAGATTTAGGCTCATCAACCAAAGCGTGGCGGAATATCTATGCCAATGGCATGATTGGCATTGGAACATCAGCTCCGACAGAGAAGCTTACCATAAATGCAGCGGATGAAGATGCCATGCTGCTCATGAGCAACACCAACCACAACTGGCTGGTGGGGCCTAATTCGGGACCGGGAGCAGGTTTTGGCATTTATGATGTAAACAATGCACAAAACAGTTTAAAGATAGATTTGAAAGGCAATGTGGGGATTGGTATTAATGTTCCGAATGCCAGGTTGCATGTAGCTGACAGCAGCGTGGTGTTTAGTGCTGCCGGAAACGCACCGTTTCCAGGAGGTGATGTTCCTGTCAGCGGACAAGGCAGAAGAATGATGTGGTACGCTGACAAAGCTGCGTTCAGAGTTGGGTACGTTTCAAGTCTTAATTGGGATAAGGACAGCATAGGAAATTATTCTATCGCTGCAGGTTATGACAGTAAAGCGAAGGATTTTTGTTCCATTGCATTAGGCGAAACCGCATCAGCTTCCGGTGATAATTCTATTGCAATTGGTTTTCATTGCCAAGCTAATGGCAATTCTGCTTCTGTTCATTCTTCAGCCGCCATTGGCAATCAATGCAGAACAAATGCAAGTTATTCGTATGCATTTGGATTTGGCAATTCTACTTATGGTTTTGGTTCTCTTTCATTAGGAAGCTCGTGTAGAACAAGGTCAACTTTCTCAATGACATTAGGAGAAAGCGTTTATTCAAATTTTTTAAATTGCGTGGTAGTGGGAAGTTCAAATGATACCATCGGAGCCGTTTCGAACTCATGGATTCTTACGGAACCAATTTTTATGATTGGAAATGGCACTGCAAATAATGCAAGAAGCAATGCACTCACTGTTTTAAAGAACGGGCAAGTAGGTTTACAAAGTACTATTGCCCCCACTTATGCATTAGATCTGCCAAACAGCGCTACTAACGGAATTGGTAAAGCAAGGGCCAATGCATTTACAACTTTTTCAGACAGGAGAATAAAAAGTGATATCAAAGAATTAAGCTATGGCTTGCCCGAAATAATGAAACTCAAACCAAGCGAATTCACACAACATTCAACCACATGGAAAAGCGGCCAGTTAAATTTTGTTGAAGAAGGCACTGCGCACAACATTGGTTTCATCGCACAAGAATTATATGAAGTGATTCCTGAAGCTGTCAGC
>CAYWHE010000087.1:0-15421 GCA_964458125.1 uncultured Flavobacteriaceae bacterium
TTATAAACGGCCATGCACCGTATCTCATTGGGAACCGAAAACAAGCCCCCGGCTACCAGGCTTCCGTTATGATTGGCCAGAGTCCAGACCATCTGGCTGTAACTATACGGTGTTGACGACCAGGATTGTGCCTTCAGGATCCCGGCAGGTAAAATGCCATTAAGCAGGGTGAATACGGAAATAAACGTTGTATACCACTTCATAGGGGGTTGTGTTTTTTTGGCTACTCCTTGATGAGCCTGATACGTTGTTTTTGATTTCTGCCAATAATGATGGCTTCATATATTCCGGAAGGAACCATACAGGCGTTCCATTCCCATTCCTCTTTACGGCTTTCAATCGATTCCATCAGCGCCCCGGTATGGTCAACTATTTTGATGGTATATGGTGTCCCTGTTGCATTTATACGCCGAAAGTAAAAATGGTCCCGGGATGGATTCGGGTAGGCCATGCAAAGGGGCACGGCCTGTGTTGGGTTTAATTCCTCACGGCATGGCACATTGATCTGCACCGGTGAGGAAACGGCTGTGCAACCATGTGAACTGGTCGCTTTTACTTTATAAAATCCGGCCGTTTTCGCCTGGAATTTATTTCCGGTTGCTCCATTGATATTGGAATTGTTCCGTTTCCACTGGTAGGCCCATCCATTGTTCAGGGGCGCTTTCAGCTCCACTCTGTCGCCCTGGCAAAAGGTAGTAGGTCCCTGAGGGGTGACCGTTACGGACGGATTGGAATAAACGGTGACCGAAGTGCCTGTTCCGGTGGATTTGGAACATCCGGTAATTGTATTGGTAACTGTAACCTTATACGTACCCGTAGCGGTTGCGGGATAAGAAGACTGGGTGGCACCGGCAATATTGATCCCGCTTTTTTTCCATTGGTAGGAACGGTTTGCAGACACGGGTGCATTCAGCAAGACCGATCCGCCCTGGCAGAAGGAAGTTGCCCCGGATGCGGTTATCGCAGCCGAAGGCAATGAATTAACGGTTACCTGAACGGATGGTGAAAGTGAAGTGCCGCATGAATTATATACCTCCACCGTATAACTTCCTGAAGTGAAAACAGTCTCTTCATAATATGACCAATTGGGCAGGTTGATGCCATTGCGTTTCCATTGATAACCGTAATAGCCGGCGCCAGGATTGGTCTGCAACAGGACCAGCCCTCCTGCACAAAAGGTGAGCGGACCCGCCGCCGTGATCACCGGATGCGGAATGCAATCTGTACAGCCGCTGGCCCATGCAGGTTCCGAGCCTGAGACTGTCACATCGCCAAGAGTTCCGTAGTTCTGTCCGGCGCTGTAATCGATAACGGTTGTCCCGGAGCCGTCGTTGCATCGCCAGTATCCCACCAAAGATGGATATAAGGCGGCATTTAACGCAGTCATTTTGTTATTACTGATTTCCGTCCAGCTTCTGGCTGTATTCCATAACCTGACCTCTTTGATCATGCCCTTGAAGAAGCCCGAAAAAGGTTGTCCAAAACCGCCCCAGGCGCCCAGGCGCAGGGGAAAAAAGGAATGAAGCGAATCCGGAATATAATAAGAAGTGGCCGGCTCACCGTCAATAAATCCCAGGACGGTTCCATTGCTCCTGACAATAGCCACATGATGGCACTGATGATCCCGAAGGTCACCGTTGTATTGGAAGGAAGTGCCATGGCCGTTGATCGAGATGGATAAAGCTCCCCAGAGAACAGACACCCGGCATCCCGGACTGTTGGGATTGGCTGACTCATTACTCAGGATCACCTCTTCGCTGTACCCTGAGGTAATCGTGGACTCATCCCGGATGAAGGCTTCTATGGTGAAATCACCGGCATTCACATCAAAGGCTGTTGGAGAGGCCATGATGACCTGGTCATTCATTCCATCGAAATGCAACCCATTCGGGCTTAACTGGGCGTAAATGCCAAAGCAGAAAGACAGGTAAAAGAAGAACAGGCAGAATACTTTTTTCATCGTGATCGTTTAGTTGGCAATAAGAATTTTTTTTGTTAAAGTCCGGTTTACACCATTGATGCGTAGTATGTACAGGCCATTACTCAAACCTGAAATGCTTATGGTGCCGTCTGATTTTTGGGAAGAAGTAAACCTGGAGGGCCGACCTGTTGCTTCGGTGACGGACAGTTGATCCGGAGCAAACCCGCCTGAAGGCAGCCTTAATATAAATTCACCTGTTGAGGGATTGGGATAAACCATCAATTCCTGTGGTAAGGAAAGGGGGCTCTCTTCCTCACTCCTGCAAGGCATGGAAACCTGTACCGGGGAAGATATAGCGGTACAACCATGGCTGTTTGTCACCTTTACTTTGTAAAATCCAGCCGTTTTTGAGAAGTACTTGTTTGAGGTTGCTCCGTTGAGATTCTGATTATTTCTTTTCCACTGATATGTCCATCCGCTGTTGAGTGCTGTTTTTAACTGAACGCTGTCACCTGCACAAAACGTGGTCGGGCCCTGAGGGGTGATGGAAGCTGATGGATTGGAATAAACGGTAACGGTGGTACCTGTCCCGCTTGTTTTGGAACAGCCGGTCACCGTATTGGTTACGATTACCCTGTACGTTCCCCCTGCAGTTGCCGGGTAAGTAGAAAAGGCAGCGCCGGGAATAATATCAGCTCCTTTTTTCCATTGATACGTTCTGTTTGCTGCAACGGCCGCATTTAAAACTACACTGCCTCCTGAACAAAAGGCTATGGGTCCGGCTGGCGTTATGGTTGCAGAGGGAAGAGGATTAACAGTAACGATTAATGGTGCGGATGTGGAAGAGCCGCAGGCGTTAGTTACCATTGCGGTGTAACTTCCTCCTGTCGTGGCTGACCAGGTGGAATTTGTTGCTCCCGGTATGGCTGAACCATTTAATTTCCATTGACGGGTCAGTTCCGGTTGCCAGGAAGTGCTCAGCCATACACTGTTACCGGAACAAAATGTGGTATTGCTGTTTGCACCAATGCCTGCAACAGGTGGTGAAAGGGTAACAAGAACATCTGCTGCTGTGGACAAACATCCGCTGGAATTGGTTATCTCCACAGAATAATTTCCGTTTGCTGTGGCTGTATAGGCTGAAGCTGTCGCTCCCGAAATAATAAAGCCGTAGCTTTTCCATTTATACGTTAATCCCGTGCCGGTGTTGGCATTTAAAACCACGTTTCCGCCTCCGCAATTTACAATGAGTCCGGAAGGAGTGACATTAGCGGGTGTAGTGGAAGGAGTTACGGTAACCTGAATACCTGAGGAGATCGTGCTGCAGCCTGAGGTTGCAATGGAAACTCTTACCTGGTAATTACCTGTTTGCATAGCAGTAAAGGAAGATGTATAGGCCGAGATATAATTTCCATCCAGGAGCCAATTATAGGAATAGGTTGTTCCGGTATTGGCATGGAGCACAACAGATTTTCCATTGCAGAAGGTGGTATCTCCGGCAGCGGTAATAAATGCCGGTGGAGGTGTCCCTGTTGTAACGGTAATGGTGTTTGAAATTGTATTACCACAGGAATTGGAAGCCGTGCATGTATAATTTCCTATAACGGTGGCATTATAAAAAGATGCAGTTGCTCCGGCGATAGCCGCCCCGTTTAATTTCCACTGGTAGGCCGACCCTGGAGAAGCGTTTGAACTGATATACACATTCCCTCCCGCACACACAACGGTGGAGTTAGACGATATCGTAATAGAAGGGAGGGTTTGCAACGTTACCGTTAATATATTGGACGCCATGCTGCCACAGGAATCGGTAATGACGCATAAATAGTTTCCGGAGGAATTTGCAGTATATGCCGATTGCGTTGCACCGGAAATGACAGCACCGTTTTTTCTCCACAGATAGGATAGCCCTGCACCGGCAGTGGCCGTTAATGTTACACTGCTGCCTGCGCAAAACGTTAATGGTCCTCCTGAGGTAATGTTGCCGGAAGGCAATGCACAGGCAGGGCATCCGGCTGCAGGAACAGGATCGCTGGATTCAACATTAATACTGAGTCCGAGGATTGCCTGATTCTGCTGAGATGAATAATCGGTAATTACCTGTGTGCCGACATCGTTGCAGCGCCAATATCCTACCAGGTTTGGATTGGCTCCCCCGTTCAAAACCGTATTCATATTATTTTGTATATCGTTTTGCGAGCGGGTACTGTTCCAAATCCTGATTTCCTTGATTAATCCATTAAATGACCAAACGCCTCCCATCCAGTTATCCTTGCCACCAATGCATAAAACGGGTGCATCAGAATTTAAACTGGAATTATTGTAAGTACTTCCGGTTAATAGTCCATCCACATAAAAAAATATAACGCCTGAGTTTCTAGTAACCGCAACATGATGACATACACTGTCTCTCAGGTCTGCGCCACCAGCACCCGTTCCGTTCATTCCAACAAAGAATACAAGGTTGCCATTATTAATAGCAAACCTGAAACCATAGTTGGGACCTGGACTGTTTTCCCGGTTATCCAGTATAGGTTCTTCAGTGGCAAAACCCGGGTTTACGGCCTCATCTTTAATCCAGGCTTCAATGGTGAAATTACCCGTGTCAATAGAATTATAATAGTTTGAAACCGTGGCTATCTGCTGTGTTCCGCCATCGAAGTGCAGCCCATTCGCGCTGATCTGGGAGAACGAATTAAAGGAAATGGCCATTCCTGCCATCATGCAGGTTAGTTTTTTCATACTAATTAATTCTGATTAATTTTAATAAGCCTGATAACCTTTTTATTTTCACCTGCGACAACTACAGCTGCATAAATTCCCGTTGATAATTGTGAATTGGAGATGATAAATGAAGAACTGTTAGTGGTTTCGTTTATCATGAGCTTGCCGGTTGCATCAAATACTTTAATTGAAATGGTTTCATTATTTTCATTTTCAATTTTCAAAACAAAATCTGCAGATGAGGGGTTGGGATAAACAGAAACATGAGGATCAGTTTCTGCCATTGATAATTCCGATTCCCTGCATGGTACAGAAACCTGAACCGGTGAAGATATACTGCTGCAACCATGGCCATTGGTGACTTTAGTCTTGTAAAATCCCGCCGTTTTTGCCTGATACTTGTTTGAGGTTGCCTGACTGATGTTCAGGTTGTTTCTTTTCCACTGGTAGGTCCATCCGCTGCTATAAGTTGTCTTTAACTGCACGCTGTCGCCCGCACAAAAAGTTGTGGGACCCTGGGCGGTGGTGGCAACGGTGGGATTATTATAAACGGTGACGGTTGTGGTGGCTGATGTTCCCGTGCATCCATACGAATTAATTTTTACCGCCTTGTAATTACCTGATGCGTTTGCTGAACAGGAAAAGCTGGTGGCGCCCGGTATACTGGTTCCGTTTTTCTTCCACTGGTATCCCGAACCCGCTGTGGCACTGATCGTCAGTGTGACCTGGCCACCGGAACAAAAGGATGTGGATCCAGACGGTACAATCACAGGCGAAGGGGAGGCTACCTGTATAACTTCGACCGTTCCCGAAACCGCTGTGCCACATGCATTGGAGGTTGTCACCGAATACAACCCGGCCGCTCCGGCCTGGTAAACGGAGTCTGTTGCTCCGCTGAGGTTCACGCCATTCCTTTTCCACTGGTAATTGTATCCGGCAGCAGTGCCGGCTTTCAGTGCAACGGTGGAGCCGGAACATATCCTCGGGTAATCAAGCGCCTTTGCAGATGCAACCGGGGTTGTGATGGAGGTGACCATGATATCCGGGCCTGAAAACGAAGAACAACCGGACGAATTGGTCACCCGTACCTTGTAACTGCCGGACGTTGTAGCGGTATAATTCTGAAGAGTGGCCCCGCCCTGGGAAATATTGTTTCTGAACCATTGATAGGTATATCCCCCTCCCGTGTTGGCCGACAGTATCACTGAACCGGCAGGGCAAAGAGCCGTGGATCCCTGGGCCGTTGCAGTGGCGGGAGGAAGAGCGTTCACGGTGACGCTAACGGCATTCGAGATGATGCTTCCGCAGGTGTTGGACACCATGCACGTATAATTTCCTGCGGTTCCGGTGCTGTAGGAGGAAGCGGAGGCTCCAGGAATCGTATTGCCGTTTAATTGCCATTGATAGTTATATCCGGAGCGGGCTGGGGTGAAAGAGATGGAGGTGGTGTTACCGGAGCAAACCAAAACGGAGGCGGGTCCTGCGCTTCCGGCAGGCTGGCCGATAACCACATCCAAGGAGTTCGACAAACCGCTGCCGCAGGCGGGGTTATAAATCACGCAGGCATAGTTGCCGCTTACGGCCGCTGCATAGGAGGATCCTGTTGCCCCCGGCAATTGTACATTATCTTTATACCAATTGTAGCTGACTCCGGGCCCTGTAATGCCGGCCGTTAAAGAAACCGGTCCGGCACAAACCTGTGTGGGCCCGCCGGCCGTTATAAACGGAGCCGGTCCCTGCATGCTCACCGTGAGCGGATTCGTGGTGACAAACTGGCCACAATAATCATCAAAAAAGAAAACGGTATAATCGCCAACTGCTGTAGCTGTATATTGGCTGGACGTGGCGCCAGGAATCGGGACGGAATATAAATACCATTCATACGATCCGCTGCTGTATGGTGCATTCAGGATGACGTTGGTTGGCCCGCAGCCGCCTGTTGGGCCGGAAGGAAAAATGTTATAGACCGGTGGCGGCAACTGGTTCACAAGAAATCCCCCGGCAGTGTCTGAACCACAGGCATTTGAAATGATGCATGTATAGGTACCCCCCTGTGAAACGTAGTAATTCGGACTGCTTCCGGTTTGAACGGAATTGCCGTTGAGTTTCCAGTCATAACCCGTTCCCGGGCCAAAATCAGTTACCTCCAGCTCCGGCTGGTAACCGGTGAAGCAAAAACTTAGGTCACAAAATCCGGACGGGCAGGTGATGACGGTTGATGCAGGTGCAGTGGACGCATTTACAGGAACAGGCGCCGCGGAAAACGTACCGCAGAAATTGGTACAGTCAACCGAATAACTGCCGGATGAAACCGGATTATGTGAATTTGTTGTAGCACCGGGGATGGTTCCCCCGTTGAGTTTCCATTGATAGGAATATCCGGCGGGTGCATTCAGTGTCAGCGTCTGGCCGGCTGCTGCACAAAAATTTGTTTCACCGGAAGCCGTTATCACTGGTATGCTGCTGCTGTATACAGTTACAGGAATGGTCCCGGAAATGTAAATGCCCTGGTTGTCCGTCAGTACGCAATAATAGGTACCGGTTGTCTTAACGGTTATTGCAGCTGTTTTGTCCAGGTATGACATGTAATTGCCGCTGTACCAGATCCATTGATATGTCGTATATCCAGCCGGAGCGGATAACACGACGCTGTCCGGACTGCAAAAAGTAGTTGGTCCGCCTGACGTCAGTACAGGAGTTGTATACGAAGCTGTAACTCCAGTCGAATCCGTTGTCAGGATCAGTGCATCCTGCCCACCGGATGTCCAGTTCGTATAGCCTGCTACCACAAAACCCCTGTCGGGAGTTTCCTGCACCGCAAAACCGTTTGAATACTCCGCATAGGTTAACCCGTATCCCGGCAGGTAATCATGTTGCCAAACCTGGCTTCCGGAAGAATTGTATTTGATCAGCCGTATCCTGCAGCCGTAATTGCAATACTGGGTACTCACCACGTAACCCCCATCACTGGTTCTGGTAACCGAATTACCGTAATCGGCCAGCAGGCCGGACCAGTTGGAATAGATTTTATTGCCGCTGCCGTCTATTTTCAGATGGAACATATTGCCGTATCCGCCATTGTAAGGAAAGCCATATCCCGTAACCACGTATGAGTGGTCCTTGAGTTCGGTAACGGAAGTGGCTTTGACTGCGGATTGCGAACTGTTGTTTTCATTAAAGTTTCTCGTCCAGAGTGTGTCCCCGTCCGTTTTTACCTTAAGAACGTATACTGGTTCCGTTACGCCAAAGTTGGACGTCCTGCCGGCCAGCACCAGGTTCCCGCCGGCAGTAGCTGTAATGGCATTGGCATAATCATCCCCCGGGTATCCATACGTTTTACTGAAGCGCACCGTTCCGGAAGTATCGGTCTTCAACAGGTACACATCGGAGCCACCTGCGCCTGAACTCGAGGTTGCACCTGCAATAAAATATTTGTCATTCAGCAACACCAGGCCTTTGGCATAGTCTGTTCCGGTTCCGCCAATGGTTTTGGTCCATAGCAACCTGCCAAAGGGGTCCAGTTTGATTAAATAAACATCAGCACCTCCCGCTCCTGAACTGGTTGTTTGCCCGGCGATCAGTATATTTCCATTGCCTTCCTCGGCAACGGCATACGCCATATCATCTCCCGCCCCTCCAATTACCCGGCTCCAAAGCATGTTTCCGGAGGAACCCGTTTTTACAATAAACACATCCAGGCCACCGTTGCCAAAACTGGAGGTGTTGCCGGCCATTACAAATCCGCCGTCTGATGTTGGCGTAACCGCATTATACATATCCTGGCCGTTACCGCCGTACCGTTTTTCAAATGGCTGGCTCTGAACAGGATGAAAGCCTGAAAGATGTGCGCCCAGGCAAAGACAGTATAACAGGGATTTTTTTTTCATCCTGGTTCTTTATAAACGGATAAGTTTTAACATGCCGGTATTTCGATGCTGGATTACCAGGACAAAATAAACACCGGGTTCAGTGCCGGAAATCATCCATCTGTTTTTGTCAACCAGAATGGGCTCCTCCTTTACCTGCCTGCCCATACTATCAAAAATCTTAATGAAAACCGGAGTTTCATCACAATGGAGACATTCCAGTGCAAATTCTCCGGCTGATGGATTCGGATAGGCGAAAACCCGGAATGCTTCTGTTTCTTCAGGTACCTGTTCGCCGAACCTGCAGGGAACCGAAACACTAATCACATTGGAGATGGAGGTGCAGCCTTTCGGATTGGTGACCTTCACCTTATAATTACCGGATAATTTTGCCTGGAATTTATTGGAAGTCCCTCCCGTCAGGTTCACATTGTTGCGCTTCCACTGGTATGAATAGGTTGTGTTCAGCGGCGCTTTCAGTTCCACGCTGTCGCCTGAACAAAATACGGTCGGACCCTGGGCCGTGACCGTTGCTGAGGGATTTGAATAAACCGCCACCGTGGATGCTGCCGAAGTGCCGCTGCAGCCATAATTGTTTGTTTTTACAACTTTAAAAGTTCCTGAAGATGATGCCGTATAGGATGCCGTAGTGGCCCCCGGGATATTATTGCCGTTCTTTTTCCACTGATAGGCTGCTCCACCTGTACTGGAACTGAGCAGTACCTGGCCGCCGTTACAAAAGGACAGCGGGCCGTTTGCACTGATAGAAGGAGAGGGAGACGGGTTCACCGTTATATTCACGGGGGGTGAGGTGACCAATCCACAATTAGGGCTGTTTACATTCACCGTATAACTGCCGGCTGATGAAGTCGAATATGTTGCTCCTGTTGCACCGGGAATATTGACGTTGTTTTTTTTCCACTGGTACCCGTTGGCTCCCGCAGCCGTGGCATCCAGCAGTATGCTTTGGCCTGAACAAATGGTGGTTGACCCCTGTGGTGTAATTTGTGCAACAGGACCGGTGATGGAGATGACCAGCGGATTCAGGTTCTGGCCCACTGCCAGCATGGTCCCGCAGGAATTGGATACCTCGCAGGTATAGGTTCCCGATTGGGTTGCCTGGTATGAAAAGTAAACGGCGCCCGGAATAGATATGCCGTTTCTTTTCCATTGATAGGATGCAAACGAAATGGAACCGGGCTCCACATACAGATAGACGGAATAACAATCGGCTAGTATGCCATTACTGGTTACGTAGGGTGAAACACCCGGAATCAAACTGATAACAGGAAGGCCCATCTGAGCGAAGCTGATCCCACACGTGGTGGTTATCAGGGCATTGTATATGCCTGACTCCGTGACTCCCATTAAATAATTGCCTCCCGGGAAAGGACTAATGGGGAAACCGTCCTTTTGCCAGTCCACAACACCTCCTGGCCAAACCTGTCCGGTTGAAACATCATTCACCTGAAGATCGACTGTTTGCCCGTTGCACAAACTCACCGGCCAGGCCCCGTTGGTAGCAGTAACAGAAATCTGAGGTGGTACACCAGCCTGGACAGAAATGGTATTTGACGGAGCAGTTGGTGCATTGCAAAATCCGGCATCATAAACCACGCAGCTGTATTGACCGGATGAACCTGCATTGTAAAAGCCGCTGGTTGCTCCCGGAATATTGACTCCGTTATTTTTCCACTGGCAGGTGGAAGCTCCTCCTGCGGTGCCAAAATTTATCGAAACAGACAAGGTTGCTGATCCCGTGCAGAAAATGGTTGGATCAAAGGTGCTGATGGTCGCAACCTGTGTTTGAACAGAAAGGCCGCCTGTCACGGCCGTACAGGTGCCGTTTGAAACCTGGCAGGTATATATGCCAGGCTGGGTTCCTGTATAATTCATGGATGTGGCGCCATTGATGTTGTTCCCGTTCAGTTTCCACTGGTAGGTCAGCCCGGAAGTATTCACGCTGAGGTTGACATTTCCGTTCAGGCAGCCGATTCCTGTAAATCCATTTGCAGTGATGATGACATTATCCAGGGTAACGGTTACGGGAATTGCGTTCGAAACAGCAGTACAACCACCGGTAGCTGCAACCTGGACCGTATAGCTGCCGCTGGAAGTGGCCGACCAGGTCTGGGCCGTGGCTCCTGAAATGGCAGTCCCGTTCTTTTTCCATTGCCACGTGTATCCAATACCGGTGGTGGCAGTGAGCCCTACACTGCCGCCCTTACAGAATGTTGTTGGACCTCCTGCACTGATGCTGACCGGGCATTGGGCCTTTACTGCAGAAATTGCCATGGTAAGCAGGAAAATTAATAAGCTCGGTTGTTTCATGGGGTTTATCAGGATTAGTGTGTTTTTATAATTTTTTGACAGTATTTGAAATTTTCATTTTCCACAAAAATCAGGTACATCCCGGGTGGAAGCTGAGCTCCAAACGTCACTTCACGGGTATTGAAATAAATGATCTCCCGGTTCAGCATACGGCCGAAGATGTCATAAATAAAAATATTGACCGGTTGTTCAATCGGGGTCAGGATGTGAACCGCAAATGCTGAAGATGATGGGTTCGGGACCACCTCAAATAGTATTCCGTCTTGCATTGCCATGTCTTCCCCGCGGCAGGGCACGGCCACCGATATGGTATTCGAAAGTGCAGTACAGCCGTTTGTGGTGGTTGCCTTAACTTTAAAATTACCGGCCGTTTTAGCCTGGTATTTATTACCCGTTGCTCCGTTTATATTGATATTATTTCGTTTCCATTGATAAGAATAACTGTTATTCAGGGGTGTCTTTAATTCGACGCTGTCGCCAAGGCAAAAGGTGGTCGGACCTTGCGGGGTGACGGATGCGGTGGGATTGACATATACCGTCACCGCAGTTGCCGCAGAGGTTCCGGTGCAACCATAGGTATTTGTTTTAACAACTTTATAATTTCCAGATGCTGATGCAGTGTAGTTAAAGGTTGTAGCCCCGGGCAGGTTATTGCCGTTTTTCTTCCATTGAAAAGAAATGCCTCCGGTACTGCTGGCGCTCAACACTACTGAGCCGCCTGAGCAAAAGGAGGTGCTCCCTGACGGGGTGATGGTTGGGGAAGGACCCGGATTAACGGTTACCGTAACCGGTGGAGAAGTATTGGATCCGCATGCATTACTCAGGATCACTGTATAATTACCGGAATTTCCCGTTGTGATGCTTGGAGTGGTTTTTCCGTTGGACCAGAGATAACTGTTGCCCGCACCGGCCGGAGCGCTGAGGGTGACCTGACTGCCGTTGCAGAACGTAGTCGGTCCGGACGGCGTTATGGTTGCCGCAGGTGTGAGACAATCGACATGAAAAGAAAGAACGTTGGATGGATTATACAGTGTGTCGCTGAAATCAAAACAGAGGTAATAGCCTGTTCCTCCTGTTAAGGGCCCGATTTCATACTTGGAGACGCCGTTAACCGGCGGATTTGGACTGGTCAGCACCGGGCACAGGTAATTGGACGGGTCACAGGTGCCGCTGGCTGCATGGTAATTTAACAGGTAGTCTCCCTGAGGCCAGTACGTATAGTTAACAGTTACCTGGTATTTCGAAGTAGCCGGTGGCGAAAAGAGGTAAAACGTTTCATTGCCGGGTGCAAAATAAAACTGGCAATTGGTTCCCGGGTAATCAAACATACCCCGGGAATCCGGCGCAGCATATGCCACCGAGCCCAGCACCCCGTAGGTTTGAACAGCCGGGCAAGCCGCAGTCCCAAATGTCTGCCGGTCATGATTGGGTCCTGTTAACCCGTTACAGGATGCACGCAGGTAAAATGAGAAACCGGTATTGGGGGCCAGGTTATATATGGTTACCGTTCCGGCTGACCCATAGAGAAGGGCGCCTCCTCCGGGTGTGGAGCCGGTACCGGGAATAAAATTGCCGGGTCCGTATTCCAGCCAGGCCGGTCCACCCGTCCAACTGATGGTGGCCTGGTAAGGCGTTATACCCGTCACATTGATATTGGAGAGGGCGTTGGTGCAACCGGGACATTCCACACGGAACTCCACATTCAGCGCCTGCAGGTTGTTTTGCTGAACCTTGATAAAATATGTGGTTCCGGCCGTCAGCGGGCCGAAAGAAAACTGGGTGACCCCGGCCGGCGAAGCATATCCCAGGCAATTCCAGTTCAGGCTGTTGCATCCCAGCGTAGCCGCTTTATAGGAAAAATTGCAACCTGTAATGGGTAACGGCTTCACCAATATCCGGTGTATTCCGCTAACGGATGGAGTAAAGGAAAAAATGGCATCGGGACCTCCGTTGTTACAGGTAATCCAGGCACCATTGCCGCTCCCCAGAACGGCGGTATTAAAACCGTTGCAGGAAATAACGGGCGCCTGGCTGCAGTCGAATGCCGTAGTGAAACTGGTGACCGGAGAATTCGGGCTGAACGTACCGCTGCAATTCCTCCTTACATAAACCTGGTAGGCCGTTAGCGGTGTAAGCCCGGTAACGTTAAACTGAACCGTTACATTGGAGCCCGGGGCGCTCATGACCGTTCCGCCGGGTCCTGCTGTGGCTCCCGTTCCGGGCGTAAAGCCGGGCAATCCGTATTCCAGGTACAGGGTGGAACCCAGGCAGCCGTTTCCGCCCGTGCAATAAACAGTCACGGTGGCGGAAGCCGGATATATATTGGCGCTGCCAATGCTTAAGGATGGCGCAGTACATTGTGCCGTAAGTTCAGATGGACTGAAACACCTGACAAGCAAACTAAATGCAACTATGCAAACGTTTTTCATTTTAACCATAGTAATTATGAAGACTATCCTTTTCCGTATCAAAAGAAATGTGCCGGATAATTGAAAAACGGCCTGCTCAATACCATTTAAACCCCTATTTACAAATATCGCTTAAATTTTCAAAAGTTGCAAGTTTTTTTCTGAATAGAGGTAAACAGGCACTTTATAGGTTCCAACCCGATGAGGTAAAAAATACTAATCGTCCGTTGAACCGGTTTTTAAATGTCCCAGGAACTTAATTCCCTTTAAATTGGCAGGATTAACCGGTCATCGTTTACCGGCTGATTACAAAAGCAGTATGCCGGGAAAACTTATTTGATGTCAGTTTCAGGCAATACAGGCCGGCTTCCAGATTGTCAACCGGTACCTGATTCCCGGAGGTACAACTACCCGAATAAACCTGCCTTCCCCGGACATCGCTGATGATAATTTCTGAATTTCCAAGAATTCCTTTACAAATTATGGTCAGATGGTCTTTGGCCGGATTGGGATAAACCATTAATTCCGGAGGTAAGGAACCGGGGCTCTCTTCCTCGCTTCTGCACGGCACGGAAACCTGTACCGGGGAAGAAATGGCGGTACAACCCTGGCTATTCGTGACCTTAACTTTGTAAAACCCTGCCGTTTTTGAGAAGTACTTGTTTGAGGTTGCTCCGGTGATGCTATTGTTGTTTCTTTTCCACTGGTAGGTCCATCCGCTGTTTAGTGCTGTCTTTAACTGAACGCTGTCTCCTGCACAAAACGTGGTCGGGCCCTGGGGGATGATGGATGCCGAGGGATTGCCATACACCGTCACAGCGGTTGCCGCAGAAGTTCCAGTGCAACCGTAGGAATTTGTTTTAACCACCTTGTAATTTCCCGAAACAGTTGCGTAATAGGAACTGGAGGTGGCCCCGGGAATATTGATTCCGTTTTTCTTCCATTGGTACGTTGCACCGATTCCTGCATTCACCTGTAACATAACATTACCCCCTGAACAAAATGATGTCGCCCCGGAGGGCGTGATCACAGGTGTTGGTTTGTTTACAACCACCTGAATGCTGTCTGAATAAGCATATCCGCAATTTCCAACCTGTACCCGCAGGCAATAATATCCGCTGGTACTCAACTCAACATCAAAGGGTGCATTCGGCCCTGATGGAATAAAAGGCAAGCCGTTTTTTAACCATTGAAAATTAACAAAGGTGTTGTTCGAATCCAAATAAAACACCTGGGGGATAGAAGCATACCGTTCTCCGCAAGGCCCGTTCTGAAAAGAAGGTAAACACACCGGAGCATTTAAAGATGTTCTGCGAACTTTAAACCAATGACTGTCGTCCCATAACATTCCTGCACTGTCTGCATAGCAGACAATGGCGAAAAAATTTCCCATATTGGCTGGCACGCTTATCGTACTTCCATATCCGATCAGATTACTCCAGTTATCGTAACTGCAGCCCCCGAAACTGGTATCAAATAAAACATAGTGCCAGTGATAATCATAATTGGGGTTCGGGTTATCCACCTGCATCGGGATCGTTGACGATGCACAATCCAGGGCTTCGTGTTTGCCATTGGATGAAATGATGACACCGGTGCCCTTGCAGGGAATAATTCCTCCGGTAAGGAAGAGGATAACCAGTAGCATTAATCCGGAAATTTTCAACTTGTTCTTCATCAGTTTCGTATGATTTTCAAAACTATTTTATCAGATCCGCAGACTACAACGGCCGGATAAATTCCGGCTTCCATCGCTTCACCTGAAATGAGTGATCGGTTGCCGGCAGGGATATCCTCGTGCGTGGCATCCTGGTGCAGAACCAGCCTTCCTGAGTGCAGCTATACGCAGGCTGGTTGAGCGAAATCATATACTTCCCATGAGCGTGTATTATTAAATAATGACACCGGCAAAACGGCCATGATCCCTGAAATAATCCGCAACCGTGCAGGACCTGTTTTCCTTATTTATAATGATGCATTGCCATCAGATTGCCCTTTCGCTTCGAATGACCAATTCTTCAACCAAATGGAATATCAATTTCATTCACACACCGAAATCAACATCATTTTGAATTAAAACGCCGGTATGCAAACCCACTATTATCCAAATGTCGGGAATTGCTATTTAAGATGCAAGTTTATTCAATTCGACTGGACTTTTACAAGGACAA
>CAYWHE010000088.1:0-15352 GCA_964458125.1 uncultured Flavobacteriaceae bacterium
TTATCTGCAGCGTGCCATAAAAGGGGAAACTTTTTCCATCATTGAGAAATATGGGTTAAAGGACCTGCACCAGTTTTATTATGAAGTTTCCTTTTCCCCGATTAAAGACACCCAGGGTGAAATCACAGGCGTCTCGGTTTTCAGTATCAACATTTCAGAGAAGATGGAAGCCGCCCGGCAAAAACTGCAGGCCGAAAAAAAATTCGCAGAGCTCTTCGAGCATTCCCCGGATGCCGTTTTCGTGGAAGACAGCTCAGGGGCCATTCTCGATGCCAACCTTGCCGCCTGCCAACTGCAGGGAAGAACCAAGGAAGCATTGAAGGGACTTTCCATCCGGGACCTGGTACCGAAGGAAAATTACTGCTCCATTCTCAGGGATTATAAAAGTCTCTTCCTGGGTGCGTCAAAACAGATCGAAAGCCTGATATGGACAGTAGACAGGGGTGTCGTTCCGGTTGAAATTACCGGCAACCGGATCAATTACGATGACCGGGCAGCACTGCTGATTCACTTGCGCGATATTTCGGAAAGAAAAAAACTGGAACAGGAACGGCTGCAGATCAATGTCGAAAAAATCAAACATAAAGAGGAACTGATCCGCCGTTCCCTGCTGATAAAAGAACAGGAAAGAAGCCGCATCGCCACTGAAATCCACGATGATATCGGGGCTGGGCTTTCCAAGATTTCCGTGCTGTGCCAGGTGATCAAACAACTCCCGAACGATCCTTCCAAAGTTTCAAGTCATATTGATAAGATCATGCAATCATCCAGGGAGG
This sequence comes from uncultured Flavobacteriaceae bacterium, assembly GCA_964458125.1. Taxonomy (GTDB): domain Bacteria; phylum Bacteroidota; class Bacteroidia; order AKYH767-A; family OLB10; genus CAYWHE01. Next base: position 777 of record CAYWHE010000088.1, read on the forward strand.
TGCAGGAAAATATCAATGAAATCATCTGGGCCATGAATCCCCAGAACGATAACCTCGAAAACCTGGTCGCCTACCTGAATTATTACGCATCGGAATACCTGGAGTCGAATATTCTCAACTTTGCGTTCCAGCTGCAGTCTGAATTGCCTGCCATTCCAGTTGTGGGAAAGGTCAGGAGAAATATTTTCCTGATCGTCAAAGAATCCCTTCACAACATCGTCAAATATGCCGGACCCTGCGATGTAACCCTGACCGTTCAGTTTAAAAATGGTAAGTTGAGACTAGAGGTACTGGATAACGGAAACGGTTTTGATATACAGGTCGTGTCCCGGTTTAAAAACGGTATCAAGAACATGAATAACCGGGCAACGGATATTTCCGGTTCGTTGGAACTCGATTCTTCCCCTGGAATTGGAACCACCCTGTCCCTGACCGTTCCTTTAGCCGAACTGGTATGATCGCAGGTTTTTCCATCCTTCCTGGATAAAAATCATCCGGAATTTTTTAAATCAAACCCATGTAAAAAAATATGGTTTTGCCATGTTTTAATTTACTCCTGACCGCTGCCTGACCGCTTCAAATAAAAATATCCCGGCGGCCACGGATACATTCAGGGAAGCGATGGAACCCATCATGGGTATTTTTAATTTTCTCCCGGCCCGTTTCAGGTATTCGGGCGATACGCCATCCTCTTCCGAGCCCATCAACAGCGCCAAAGGGATTGTCAGGTCCGCGCCATAGAGGGAGTCCCTGGTTTTCTCGGTACAGGCCACCACTTCAATTCCGCTTTCCTTCAGGAATTCCATCACCCATTTGAGGTTGTCCTCGCGGCAAACGGGAATCCGGTTCAGCGCTCCGGCCGAGGCCTTCATGGCATCCCCGCTCACCGGGGCCCCTCCCCGTGAAGGCACCACAAGAGCATGCGCCCCCGCACATTCAGCCACGCGGGCAATGGCACCGAAATTCCTCACATCGGTGATGCGGTCCAGAATGACCAGCAACGGCACCTCCCCTTTTTCGTATATAACAGGTACGATCTGCTCGAGGGTGTAATAAGCGATCTCAGAAACATACCCTATTACGCCCTGGTGATTTTTGGCCGTCATCCGGTTCAGTTTTTCAACCGGAACATGCTGGTAATGCAATCCTTTCTTTTTCAGCAGTTGTTTCAGTTCGTTCAACAGGGTATGATGCAGGTCATGCTGGATGAAAATCTTCTCCATCTCCTTGCCCGACTCAATGGCTTCCATAATGGGACGTATGCCGTACAGGATATTTTTATTCATACATTATTTTTAAAAATAAAATCGCTTTCAAAATTAAGGCCGTTAAGCAGGTTAAGAAAGTTCTTGTCCTTGACTTGCCTGCCATGCTGCAAGCCCCTGCAACCCCCTGCAGGCCGTCAGCCGTGTTTAGCTATTCCATCTCCATCGGTCTTCCCTGCCTCCATTCATCAACTGCCATAAACCAGATTTCCTGAAAACTGGGGGATCGCTGAAGTTCATAATCCTGGTCGGTAAAGGGATTGTTTATTTTTTCAAATGTAAAGTTGACGGGACCGCGTTCAAAGGTGCTGCTGTAATTCCAGTCTTCGGTTCTGGCTCCGCGGTATACCACGTCCGGTTCGCCAAAGATGATGTAAATCAGGCCCCGGTCGGTTTTCCAGCCTTCATGGTAGGAGGTGAACAGGCGGTTGGCCTGCTCCACACGGGAATAGAAGATGCGGATCAGCTCACGGCCCTTGGTTTTATTGCCGGCAATATCAAGCCAGAAATCATCGATGGCGGATTTTTTATCGCTGCTGTTCATGATCCTGTTATACTCACTGCCCGTGGTCAGGTACCTCAAAGGCTCAACCAACTCATCGGCACGGGTCTGCCGGGGATAATCGTCACTGAAGCGGTAAAGGGTAAGGCCCTGAAGGATGTTCGTATCGGACTGGATATGATAAATGCCGGGCTCCCTGAAGTTAAATTCATTGCCCCCGGCGAGGTTGATCCGGTAGGTCCGGTCCGAGCGGTAATTGAACCGTTCCACTTCCACGTAACGGAAGGCCGGTGCAGCCAGCGGGTAGCGCCTGTTGAAATAGCGGACAAACATCTCCGTGGCCAAACCGGGCCTGCACAATATCCTGAAACTGGTCCGGGATGAAATATAAGGCGTAAATACGGGAAGCGAATCACCGGCCTGGACCACCAGGTAATTGACCGGCGATTGTTTCGATTGGTTGTTGACGGAATAATACGTTTTATGGGTGAGGTGACGGTTCATATCCGTCATGGAAAGTTCCAGGATGTATTCCTTGGCGGCCGGGGTTTTAAAATCGACAAAATGAAGCAGGGCGTGGGCCTCCTCATCCTGCTGAACATCCCGGATCACCAGGGAGCAGGTGTCTGAAAATTTATCGCTTTCATAATTGGTATAGATGCGGCCGCTCAGCCTGGCTTCCGCCTCCGGCGCCGGACCTCCGTGCTGCTGGTACAACAGGTCTTCACTATTGATCCTGACGTATAATCGTGTACTGGTATCCGTTACGTTGTATACCAGGTACCGGGGCAGCATCACTTCCTTTGCCGGGTCGTACATCGCGGCCATGTCCCGGTTACTCACCCGGTTGAGCGGGGCGCAGGCCGGCAGCAGGAAAAGAGATAAAATAAATAAAAACCGGATCCGCATACTATTCCTCTGCCTGGTTTTCGTTTTCACCGGCGCGCTGCAGTATGGCAGCCGGCATCACCTTGGTGGTCTTGGCGCCCAGCCGGCGAATGTTTTCCACGCGCGTGACGAGGTTACCCCTGCCGGTCAGTTTGATCATGGCTTCATCGTATGCCTTCTGGGTATCCTTCATTCTCCGGCCCAGGTCAGTCAGTTCATTGATCAGGCCGACAAATTTATCGTACAGGTCTCCACTCTGCCGGGCGATCTCCATGGCATTCTGGTTCTGGTATTCGATCCGCCAGATACTGGCAATGGTGCGCAGGGTGGCCAGTAACGTGGAGGTGGTGACCAGCACAATGTTCCGTTCAAAGGCTTCGTTGAATAGCTCAAAATCCGCTTCCACGGCAAGGGCAAATGCAGGTTCCACCGGTATAAACAGGAGCACAAAATCCAGCGCATTCACTTCATACAAATGCTGGTAATTTTTTTCACCCAGCTCTTTGATATGTTTGCGCAGGGAGGTCAGATGTTCCTTTACTGCCATTGCTTTCTCCTGTTCGCTTTCGGCCGAACAGTAGCGTTCATAAGCAATTAAGGAAACCTTGGAGTCGATGATGACATTTTTCTGATCGGGAAGTTTCACCACCACATCGGGTTGAAACCTGCGGCCTTCTTCATTCTTATGGCTTTCCTGCACGATGTATTCCCGGCCCTTATTCAGTCCGGATTTCTCCAGAACTTTCTCCAGTATCAGTTCGCCCCAGGTGCCCTGGGTTTTGGCCTGACCCTTCAGGGCCGTGGTCAGGTTCCGGGCTTCCTCCCCGATAGTCTGGTTGAGCTTTTGCAGCAAGAGCAGTTGCTCCTTCAGGGACTGGTTCTCCCGGACATTTTCCTTATGGGTCTGATCCACCCTGTTTTCAAACTTCTCAATTTTCTCCTTCAGGGGGTTCAGGATATCGTCCAGCTTTTCCTTATGCTGCTGCTGGATACGCTGGGAACTGTCAAACACGATTTTGCTTGCAATGTTCTCGAACTGCTCCTTCATCCTGACATGCAACTGGTCCAGTTCCGCCTTCTGCTGATCCAGTTTTTCGGCCAGGTTCTTCCGCTGCGATTCCTCCGTAGCCCATGCGGCTGTCAGGCTGAGTATCCGCTCCTGCCTCAATTGTAGTTCCTGCTGATGCCCCAGCAGGGATTCCCGGGCCTCCTTTAGTTTTTCAGCAAGCACAGCCCTTTCCTTATCGGCTTCCATGAATTGCCCGGCGGGAACGCCTTTCTGCTTTTCAAAAACCGAACGGGCGTAAAACCATACCAGCACTCCGCCCAGCAGAATGCCGGCCAGCATAAATGCAAACTCCATCATATCAATCGGAATAAAAAGATAAAATTAAGTAAAAAAACGATGCCATCTTCCGGCCGGCCCCGGGGATCAGAAATAATTGACAATTCCAAAATGGATCTTTCCCGACCGGAAATAGACGGGGTTGTTAAATTGCCTGCCCAGGGCATAGTTCAGGGAGAAAATTCCCAGCTTCGTCTCAAAATTGATCCCCGCCCCGAAACCAAATGGCGTATCCCGGATGTATTGGTTGCGGCTTCTGTTTTCGTACCAGGCAGCATTGAAAAAAAGAAACAGGAAGGAGTTCTGCTCCAGCAGGTAACGGTATTCAATTTTGCCGATGCCATAAGAAGAAGCGAGCATGGCCTCTTCATCAAATCCCCTTAACGACTTCAGACCACCGAAACGGTACAGCTCATTCTGAAACAGTTCATCGCCCAGCAGGATGCCGCCCGTTATCCCGAGATCCAGTACACTGCGGCCGCGCAACGGAAAATAAAAATCCGATTTCAGTTCCCCCCGGTACTGGATGGTTTTCAGGTCCAGGCTGTCGTATAAGGATTCCGTTAGCTTCCCGTTTTTGCTTATGTTGCGGGTGCTGACCCCGGCCGTCAGATCCGTTACAAAACCCTTGCGCGGATTCAGCCTGTAATCCAGCCTTTCCTTACGGAAATTCAGCCCGTAGGTGTTGGTGGTGATGTCGGCAAACGGCGGAAGGGTCACGGCATTTTCAAATCCTTTGGTGGAAAGCAGGGTGGATTTTTTGTTGAAATAAAATCCCTTCAGGTAATCGGTGCCGGTAAACTGGTACTGTACACCAAGGCCCTTGCCGACTTCCAGATAGCTGGTGTCCTTTTTATAGATGGACAGGTTCAGTTCCAGTCCGAACTGCCCGATGATGTAAGGATAACTCACCTTCGCCTTGAGATCCTGTGTTTTATACGCCGGTTGTTTCCAGTTCACATCCAGTACCTCTCCCCTTCCGAACGGGCTTTCCAGCCTGATGCGGGCCTCGCCGGTCACCTGCACCTTCCCGGCTTTCTGGTTGTCGGGAAGCAGACCCAGCACACCGTCCACCTGGCTGGCCTTTTTATCCGCCAGGTAGAGATAAATCCGGGCCTTGTCTTCGGTAAAGGATACGGCAAACGGACGCACTTCCCCAACAAAGGGAAGTTCCTTAAAACGGGTGCTGATTCTCCGAACGGCACTTTCATCATAAACCTGTCCCTTTTTCATACCCAGGTAATTCTGGATATACACCTCCGATGTTTTGGAATCGCCTCGTACATTGATGCTGTCAATTTTGACCAGCTGGTGTTTATCCAGCTTCAGGGCGGCCTCCAGGGTGGATCCGTCAAACCGCATGCTGTCCAGGCTCACCCCGGCAAAGGGATAACCGTTGTTTTCACAATACGTCAGGATACGTTCGGTTAGTTTCTTTAAAGCAGATGGGCTAAAAGCCCTGCCCGCATAAATCCGTTCACGGAAACCGGCTGCGCTTAAAATCCGCTCGTCCACATTTCCCTTCGACAGCCTCCCCCACTTATAAACGCCGCCCAGGTAAACAAAAGCGTTGAGGTTATTCGAATCCTGCACCAGCTGGTCACAGGAAGCGGCCAGGAATCCGGCAGGATACAGGGAATAAATAAACTGATCCAGGGCTTTTTTCCGGCTGGCCGCATCCGGGTAGGAACTTTTCAGATCACCGGATGCTTTTACCAGGGCAGCCAGTTCCTTTGTGCAGGAAGAATCCACCGGGATGATTTTCAGGGTGAACTGGGCCATCAGCGTGGAAGGCCAGGATGACGCGATCGCCAGCAGAAAAACCATCCGTGCCGACAGGCTTCCGCGGCGCCGGCGCCTTACCGCGGAAGGAGGATGATCATGCTGCTGATGCCGGAGAAACATATCAGTATAACTGAAACCGTGTCGTATCCGATAACGCATATACCCTCCAGTCTATTTCAGATACGTGCAACTGCCGCAGGACCTCGTTGGTTCGGGAAAAATGCCTGCAGCCGAAGAAGCCGTTGCTGGCCGAAAAAGGAGAAGGATGGGCTGCTTTGAAGATATGATGTTTTGATGCATCGATCAGGTAATCCTTGGCCTGCGCGAATCGTCCCCACAGCAGGAATACCAGGCTTTCACGCTCATCCGATAACTTCCTGATAACGGCATCGGTGAAGGTTTCCCAACCTTTGTTCTGGTGCGAGCCGGGCTGGTTGGCCCTGACCGTCAGCGTGGCGTTCAGCAGCAGGACCCCCTGCCTGGCCCAGCATTCCAGGTTCCCGCCGGCGGGAATGGGAATTTGAAGGTCGCTGTACAATTCTTTAAATATATTGACCAGCGAAGGAGGCGGCTTCACGCCGTCGGGTACAGAAAACGACAAACCGTGCGCCTGGCCCGGACCGTGATAAGGATCCTGTCCGAGGATAACTACCTTTACCCGGTGAAACGGGGTGTAATCGAATGCCGCAAAAATTCTCGGGCCGGGAGGATAAATCACCATTCCATCCTGTTTTTCTTTTTTGAGGAATTCCCGAAGTTGTGCAAAATAAGGCTTTTCAAACTCCGGGTGCAGGGACGCTTTCCAGCTTTCTTCCAGGGTTGGATTGATGTTGGCCATAAAAATTGTTTTCAACAAAAATAAAGGTTTGCCCGATAAGAAGCCGAAAAATATTGAAACACCCCTGCGGCCCTGCTTCTGAAATTAACCAGGATCCGGTTTTCGCCGGCAGAAAAATCTGCTCCTGAACAGCAACAATTTTTCGTAATTTTGAAAGCCATTTATGAGGGTTTCAAAATATAGACAGGTGCTGGCGTGCAGGGAGTTATGGAGGCTGATTTTCCTGTTGCCGTTGCTTTGTCTGTTTGTTCCCAACACTGTCTTTGCTCAAAGTTTCAGCGTTCCCATAAAATTTAAAATTGAAGACGGAGATTTTGACGGGGCCCGCATCCTGGTACAACGAAACGGAGTGACGTCCCAAACCATTCCGGGAACCGACAGGCTCACCCTCGAACTGGCCTTTAATGCTTCTTACCTCATTTCATTCACGAAACCCGGCTACATCACCAAACGGATTTCCATCAACACCGCCGTACCTGCCGACCGCCTGGAACAGGGATTCGAACCCTATGCCTATGGCGTAAACCTGTTTAAACAATACGAAGGAGTGAACACGGTCATATTTAATCAGCCGGTGGCCAAGATTGCCTTTTCCAAAAAAATTGATGACTTTGATTACGATGTGGATTATACCAAATCGGTTCAGTCAGCCATGAAGGAAGCCGAAGAGGAGACCAAAAAACAGGCGGAGATTGAAAAGAAAAAGGAAGCCGAAAAACTGAAGGAGCAGCAACAACAGGCTGCCGAAGCCCTGAAGATTAAAAAGGAAGAAGATCGCCTGGCCGCTGAAGAGCTGAAGCGAGTTCAGGCGGCCGAACTGACGGCCAAAAAGGCGGCTGAGCAAAAGGCCCGGGAGGAGGAAAGGCAAAAAGCTGCCGAGGCCAAAGCCGAAGCGGAAAAGCAGCGGCTTGCAGCGGTTGCAGCAGGTGAAGAAAAAAAGAAGGCCGACCGGGCAGCCGGCGGTCAGGATCCCAAACCGGAGGCTAAGCATGTATCCGGAGAGGATTCGCCGGACAAAGCAGGTGCTCCCGGCGGAGGTGAGGATAGAAAAGGAACTTCCGGAGTTGCGCAAGGTCAGGATATACGGCAACCACAGGCCTACAGGGTGAGTGGAACTGATGCGCCTCCTGAAAAAAAAATCAGACCTGCGGCGGGCCGCGACCTGCCGGCGAAGAAAGAAACGCCAATTGATGACGGGGGTGTGCAGGTGGAAGAAATCCACGAACCGAACCGGACCATCACCAAAGTCACCGTCCGCAACCCGGAAGGTGTCCGCTATGTCTATACGAAGGTTGCCTACAACTGGGGCGCCACCTATTATTTCCGCAATGGCACGCTTTCCATTACGGAATATATCTACCAGTTGTATACGAAGATGAAATAGCCAGGCGCCTGCATTCCCGGCCCGTTTCCAACGCCACAACCGTTCATGCTGAACCGCATTCAACAAAAACTCATCCTCCTGAACGGCTTGTTATTGCTGCTGTTTATTTGTTTCCTGGGATGGGCTTACCGGCTGGTCCCGGAAGATTATTATGCCGTAGCCGGCAATCATCAGTCCGGTCCCTGGCAGCAGGCCGTTCAGGTCTGCCGGCAGTGGGGAGGCCGCCTCTTTTCTTATTGGATATCCTTCCTGCTGCTCCAGGCCCATGAACAGGGAATTGGTTTCACCTGGTACTACCTGGTTTGTATGGTCATCATCATCATGTCGGTGTATTCCATACTGAAATCCCTTTCGGAGAGAAACTTCATTCTAATTGCTGAAGCCGACCGTCCTGCCGTTACTGCGGTTCTCTTGATCATGTTATTTTACCTGACACCTGGCATTGAGGAAAGCTGGTTCTGGGCCGGAGCTTCCAGCAGCTACCTCGGGGGACTGGTTACGGCGCTGGCCGGTTTAGCACTGGTACTGCCGCTGACAAAATCATGGATTCGCATCCTGCTGGCTTCCCTTTGTTTTTTTTATTCCTGCTCAGCCAGCGAACCCTTTGCATTGATGATCCTGTTGTTCCTGACGGTCTCCATTTTTTTCCTGGCAGCCCGCAAATCCCGGCACACCCTGTACCGGCTGCTTATTCCCGCACTGGCTGCCCTGTCCGGATTTTTATTCATGATTTTGGCCAAAGGCACCACCGACCGCTGGATGGCCATGCCGGAGCTGGATTTACTGGTGAAATCAAAACGCTGGGCGGGAGCCGTTGTTAAATTTTATCTCTTCCATTTTCCTCCCTTGTTGCTGACCTCCTTGTTAACCGGATCTTTCTGGATTTTTATTTCCGGGAACGTCAGGATCCGTTTTATTGAAAAATTCAACCGGGGTTTTCGAGAAAAAACAGGGTGGCTCCTGGCCACCTACCTGACGGTGATGGCCTTGTCCTTCTTACCTTCCTGCTATGTCATGGGAGAGGCCGGTCCCCTGCGGTCCTGGCACCATACAGGACTGTACCAGGTTGCTTTCTTTTCTCTGTTTTACCTGATTTCGGGTCCGGTTATGGTGAATTGTACGACTTTTATAAAAAAACATTTCACCTTCATCCTCGGAGGTCTCACACTTGCTCATTCCATTTTTCTGATGGTCCAGGTTTCCCAAACCATCCGGTATTCAGAGGCTGTGGATGAACGCATGAGCAGGATACGGCAGTTAAAATCCGGAACATTCACCGGAACCGCCTATGTGTCCGCATTGCCCCCTTCCGGCTATTTATTTTCAGCCGAAATCAGCGGTGATAGTTCCCGGGCCCCCAACTCCTTTCTTAAAAACAGTTTGTCATTGGGGTTTGATGTGGCCCTGGAAGAATAGTCCGGTTGATTTTCAGATCGTTCAGACAGCACCTTGTCCCGCCCGTTTTAGCCTGCCACCGGTTACCTCCGGTGTTCAAAGGTTTCATTTATCCGCCCTTCATCATCCGGGAATTCCTTATCTTTAGCCCCTTATTTTCATTTCTCTATATGAGCAGCCAGACCCTTGACAGGGACAAAAATTCCGTTTCAAGTATCGACCTCCTGGATCCCAGGAAATTCATCATCATCAAAGGTGCGGCCGTCCATAACCTGAAAAAAATTGATGTAGCCATTCCGCGCAATCATTTTGTTGTAATTACCGGGCTTTCCGGCAGCGGAAAATCCTCCCTGGCGTTTGACACACTGTATGCCGAAGGACAAAGACGTTATGTGGAAAGTCTTTCCTCCTATGCCCGGCAGTTCATGGGCCGGATGGATAAACCCGAAGTGGATTACATCAAAGGCATCTCGCCGGCCATTGCCATTGAACAAAAAGTAAATTCGCGCAACCCCCGCTCCACCGTGGGCACCACTACCGAAATTTACGATTACCTGAAACTGCTCTATGCGCGCATCGGGCAAACCTGGTCCCCCGTCAGCGGTAACCTCGTGAAAAAACAGTCGGTTGGCGATGTGGTGGATTTCGTGAATACCCAGCCATCAGAAACCCGGATCATCATCACCTGCCCCCTCGTCACGCACCCCGGCCGAAGCGTGCAGGATGAGCTGTCTATTTTATTGCAGAAAGGATTTACACGTTTCATGGCTAACGGCGAATTGAAACGTATAGAGGATTACGTTACATCTCACGCAACGGCAACGAAGGCGGATAAAAAAGCCGGAACCAAAAAAGCAACTGCTGCTGCGAAAAAAGCCGCGGTAAAAACCAATGCATCAGCTGCTGTTTCGCTTGACGGATTCCAGATACTCATCGACAGGCTGGTTAAAGGTCAGGAAAATGCCGATGACGAAACAGCGCGTTTGGCCGACTCGGCTCAAACGGCATTTAATGAAGGTCACGGGGTTTGCCTGCTGACCCTCGAATATGAATCCGGTGAAAATAAAACCATAACGTTTTCCAGCCGGTTTGAGGCTGACGGCATCAGCTTTGAAGAGCCTTCTGTTCATTTATTCAGCTTCAACAACCCATTTGGAGCCTGTAAACGCTGCGAAGGCTTCGGATCGGTTATCGGTATTGACGAGGACCTGGTCATTGCCGATAAGAGCCTGTCGGTGTATGACGGGGCCATCGTTTGCTGGAGAAGTGAAAAAATGAAGGAATGGAACCAGAAACTGGTGATGCATGCCTATAAATTCGAATTCCCCATCCATCGTCCGTATTACCAGCTGAGCGATTTTCATAAAAAACTCCTGTGGACGGGAAATAAATATTTTAAAGGCCTGGATGCTTTCTTTAAACACGTGGAAGAACAATCTTACAAAATCCAGTACCGGGTGATGCTTTCGCGCTACCGGGGCAAAACGGTTTGTCCCGATTGCAAAGGCTCCCGATTGAGACCCGATGCCAACTATGTGAAGGTAAACGGGAAATCCATCACGGACCTGGTCCTGATGCCCGTGAAGGAAAGCTATGATTTTTTTAAAAACCTGCATCTTCCGGCTCATGAAGAAAAAATCGCCAGGCGCCTCCTCACTGAAATTATAAACCGGCTGCAATACCTGAATGACGTGGGTTTGGGTTACCTGACGCTGAACCGTTTATCCAATTCATTATCCGGAGGTGAATCCCAGCGCATCAGCCTGGCCACCTCCCTTGGCACCAGCCTGGTGGGCTCGATGTACATTCTCGATGAACCCAGCATCGGCCTGCATCCCCGCGATACCCTGCGCCTCATTGGAGTTTTAAAAGCCCTGCAGCAGGCCGGGAACACCCTCATCGTCGTGGAACATGATGAGGAAATCATGCGTGCTGCCGATGAATTGATCGACATCGGTCCGATGGCCGGCTCCTTCGGAGGTGAACTGATCTTCCAGGGAAACTTCGAACTCCTTCAGCAGCATACGGGGCAAAGCCTCACGGCCCGGTACCTGAACGGGCAGGAAAGCATTCCGCTTCCCCGCTTTCGGAGGACCTGGAAAAAATATATCGAAGTGAAAGGTGCCAGGGAAAACAACCTGAAAAATATTCACGTGAAATTTCCGCTGCAGGTGATAACGGTAATAACCGGTGTAAGCGGATCAGGCAAGACATCCCTGGTTAAAAAAATCCTCTACCCCGCCATTAAAAAAATCAGGGAAGGATACGGAGAACAAACCGGGAATTTTGATAAGCTTGCCGGCGACTATGCGGAGCTGGATGGCGTGGAACTGGTGGATCAGAACCCCATCGGGCGCACCAGCCGCTCCAACCCGGTAACTTACGTGAAAGCGTACGATGAGATCCGTGCACTCTTTGCCGAACAACCACTGGCCATCAAAAGGGGATTAAAACCAGCCCATTTTTCTTTTAATGTGGAAGGAGGCCGTTGCGAAGTATGTGCTGGAGAAGGGTATGTCAATATCGAAATGCAGTTCATGGCCGATATCAGGCTGAAATGCGAAAACTGCGGAGGCAAACGGTTTAAGGAAGAAGTCCTGAACATCCGCTTCATGGATAAAACCATTGACGACATCCTCAACATGACCGTTGATGATGCCATTGCCTTTTTTCATACGGAATTCCTCAGCAAATACACCAGCACCCAGCGCAGAATAATCGAAAAACTGCAGCCACTTGCAGAGGTGGGGCTGGGTTACGTCAGGCTGGGACAATCCTCCAGCACGCTCAGCGGTGGCGAGGCCCAGCGCATCAAGCTGGCCTCATACCTCGGCAAAGGAAGCACCGCCAGAGGATCCTTGTTTATCTTTGACGAACCTACCACCGGCTTGCATTTTCACGATATCAAAAAACTGCTTCATGCCTTCCAGGCCCTGATTGAACATGGAAATTCCATCGTCATCATTGAACATAACCCGGAAGTGATCAAATGTGCCGACTGGATCATCGATTTGGGACCTGAAGGAGGGGAAGAAGGCGGCAACCTTGTATTTGAAGGCAAACCCGAAGACCTGGTCAAATGCAAAGCCTCTTATACCGGGCGCTTTCTGAAGGGAAAAGTTTAATATACATCCTTGTCCCCGGCCGCTTAAACCCCGATAACCTTTGGATATAATCTTTTCTTTCCGGGCTTTTACCGGGAAAAACATGGGTTTTGTCGCTAAAAACATAAATCCCGGTTTGGCCCGTGAAACAAGGTGAAACGTATCAAAAAAAATCCTAAATTTGGTCCTTAAAAAATTAAATAACCGACACTTACCAACATGAAAAAATTATTACTTTTTGCCCTGATGCTTTGTTCAGGTATGATTGCATTTGCACAATTAAACATCACCTTTCAGGCAAACCTTCCCATGAATAACGACCTTCCCCTGTCCAATATCGGGGGCTTCGTGGACAGCAGCGGTAACGAATATGCCCTGGTCGGTCATAACAATGGCCTGGAAATAGTCGATGTTTCCAACCCGGCCAATCCGTTTTCCGTGTTTTCCGTACCCGGCAATACCAGCCACTGGAGAGAAGTTAAAACCTGGAACGGACATGCCTATGTGACGACGGAAGCCTGTTGCGATGGTTTGCAAATCATCGACCTGCGCTACCTGCCGGATTCCATTTCCTATAAGGACTGGACCGGTGACGGAGCCATTGCAGGGCAGCTGGAAACCATTCACGCCCTGCATATCGATGCCGGCTATGCCTACCTTTATGGCAGCAACCTTTTTAACGGAGCCGCCGTCATCATCGACCTGGCCGATCCCTGGAACCCTGTTTACCAGGGACATACATTTTCTTCCGGCAGTAATTTCGATTCTTACATCCATGATGGTTATGTGCGAAACGATACCTTATGGGGTGGTTATATTTACGCCGGTTACGTAGGCGTAACCGATGTGAGCAACAAGACCAATCCCGTATTGCTGACCACCCAGAGTACGCCCAACAATTTTACTCATAACACCTGGCTTTCACAGGATGGCAGAACGCTGTTCACCACCGATGAAACCAGCAATTCCTTCCTGACTTCTTACGATGTTTCGGATATTACCAATATCCAGGAACTCGATCGCATGCAGTCCAATCCCGGATCGAACTCCATTGTGCATAACACGCATATTGTCCAGGTAAACGGTTCCGATTTTGCCGTGACTTCCTGGTACAAGGATGGCGTGGTGATCACCGATGTGAGCCGGCCCGGTAACATGATCCAGGTGGGAAATTACGATACCTATACACAGGGTTCCGGTTCCGGTTTTGACGGGGACTGGGGCGTGTATCCCTTTCTGCCCTCCGGTACGCTGGTTTGTTCCGACATGTCGAACGGCCTGTATGTGCTGTCGCCAACGTATATCCGTGCCTGTTACCTCGAAGGAATTGTGACGGACAGCATTTCCGGTGCACTCCTGAATAATGTGCTGGTGGAAATCCTGACCACACCCGTTACGGAAACGAGCAGGTTAACCGGAGAATACAAAACCGGGCTGGTGACGGCCGGAACCTATGATATACGTTTTTCCAAACCGGGCTATATCACCAAAACCATTTCGGGTGTAAGCCTGAATAATGGCCTGGTCACCACGCTGAACGTGGAACTGGCCAGTATGCCCACCATCTCCTTTGCCGGTCAGGTGGTGAACGCCAATACCGGTAACCCGGTCATCAATGCCCATGTGGTGATTACCAACAACAGTTTCAACTATGACCTCAGTACGGATAATGCAGGAAATTTCTCGGTGAATAATTTTTATCCCGAAACTTACAGCATCTATGCAGGAGAATGGATGTACCAGACCTACTGCGATACAGGACTGTCCATTAACGGGTCCACCGGCCCCATCACCATCCAGTTAACGCCAGGTATATATGATGATTTTACCTTCGATTACGGTTGGACCGTATCCGGCCCCTCCCCCAACAGTTGGGAGCGTGCCGTACCCGTAGGCACCAGCCTCAACGGCCTGGATGCCAATCCCGGTGCAGATAACAACAGCGATTGTTCCAACCTCTGTTACGTCACCGATAACGGCGGAGGCGGAGCATGGGACAACGATGTGGATGCCGGAAACACTATTTTATCTTCACCCGTATTCGATCCAACCGGCATGTATGTGGACCCT
>CAYWHE010000089.1:0-15350 GCA_964458125.1 uncultured Flavobacteriaceae bacterium
ATGAATCCCGGTCGCGAAGCGAATCGGGATCGGTTCAAAACCTCGCTGCTTGCCCAGGGGTTCATACCCTGGATTGGTAATGACGTCGAAAGCCTGCGAAATAAACGGGTGTGTTCAGGGGGACGACTAACCGGTCGTCAGATGATCTTGATTTTCCGGAATCCTGCCGGTACGGTCATGACCAGGTTCCTGTCTTTAAATTTACCGGGAAGTTTAATTGTAATTCCATCAACTTCATATTCCCTGGGCCGGAAAGGCAACCCATGTACCAGCAGTTTGTATTCCTGGTATGCCGGTTCAAAAGCACCGGTAATTTCCTGCAGGATGCGCATCTCATTTTTATTTCCGAAAACGGTGAATTTTTTAACTGCCTGCTTTCCATCCCTGTATTCATAACCTTCTCCTGCGTCTTCATATAAAAAGCTGGAGTTCCGGTTGGAAGAATAATAGGTCATCAATAACAAGGTCTCTACTTTTATCTCGCCCACATACTGCATGACGGGGTATTCAGGAATAAGCGCTCCGGCTTTTACAAACAGGGGAAAACGGTCAAGCGTCCCTTCCACCCAGACCTCAGAGCCTCCTTTCATCATGCTGCCTGTCCAGTAATTATACCAGTTGCCCCGCGGTAAAAACATCCAGCGACCGGTAGCCATGCGTTCACCGATGGGGCAGATGATGAGCTGATCACCAAATCCGAATTCCTCTTGCCGGTAAATGGCCTGTTGTTCATTTTGGGAAATAAAGGAGAGCGGCCGGATCATGGGTGTTCCCTTGTTCACGTATTGCCAGAAAGCCGTATAGATATAAGGCAACAGGCGGTAACGCAATTCAATGGCTTTGCGGATCAGTTCCTCATAAACCTCGCCAAAGGCCCAGGGTTCCTTATCGCCCTGGTCGGATGATGAATGACCCCTGAAAAAAGGATGGAAGATGGCCATCTGGATGTAACGCACGAATAACTCCCCGTCAGGATCCCCGATGAAACCACCGATATCGGTTCCGCAAAAGGAAATACCCGACACACTCAGGCGCTGGCACTGGACATTGGCGATCCATAAATGTTCCCAGCTGGCCACGTTATCGCCGGTCCACATGGCTGAAAAACGCTGCACGCCGGAAAAGCCTGAACGGGTCAGAATAAAGGGCCTGTTCGGATACGAATATTGTTTCATGCCCTCGTAGGTGGCTCGTGCCATCTGCATGCCGTAAACATTATGTCCCCTCCGGTGGCTGACGTCATTTCCATCATAATGATGCCGGACATCATCGGGAAAAGTGCCGATTTCAAAAACGGAAGGTTCATTCATGTCATTCCAGATGCCCGCAACGCCTTGTTCGGCAAGCTCTTTAAACAGGGTGGCCCACCATTTTCTGACTTCTGGATTCGTGAAATCCGGAAAGTTGCATTCGCCGGGCCATACCTTTCCGCGCATCAGGTCCCCATCCTGACGCTTGCAGAAATAGCCTTTTTCAAAGGCGGTCCTGAAGACTTCGTATTCCGGGTCAATTTTAATTCCCGGGTCAATAATGAGCACACTTTTAAAGCCCTGCTCCTTTAATTCCCGAAGCATTTTTTGGGGATCAGGAAACCGGTTTTTATCCCAGGTAAAACAACGGAAGCCGTCCATGTAATCGATGTCGATATGGATCACATCACAGGGGATGTTTCGTTTCCGGAATTCATTGGCCACCTCGTGTACCTTGGCTTCCGGATAATAACTCCATTTACTCTGATGGTATCCCAATGACCAGAGGGGCGGCAATTCAGGAACACCTGTAAGCCGCACGTACTGTTCGGCCACTGAAATCAGTTCAGGTCCGTAAATAAAGTAATAACTCATTTCGCCTCCTTCTGCCCAGAAACTGGTTACATCGAAATTTTCATGACCGAAATCGAAATAGGTCTGAAAACTGTTGTCAAAGAAAATTCCATAACCGATTCCATGATGAAGACCATAATAAAACGGTATGTTGCGGTACAAAGGATCCTGTTCCCGGGCAAAACCGTAAGTGTCCGTACCCCAGTTTAAAAACCGCTTCCCGCGCAGGTTCAGGTCACAGGCCTTGTCGCCCAGTCCGAAAAAGCATTCCTGTACCTGGATTTTTTTACTGCAATACACATAATGACCGCCGAATCCAGGATTGGGTTCCCAGTGATAGCCGGTTTCATCTTCATTGATAACCTTTCCTTTAAGGTTCTCAAAAACAATGCGTTTGGTGTCTTTTTTTATTTTACATACCAGGGCTGCCGTATGAATCTCAACATCATTTCCAATTTCAAAACATTGGAGCACCTGGCAGTTTTCATCGAGAGGCTCCTGGATGGCATAGGAAAAATCCCTGGAAAAGTATTCGGGTGTAAAACGAAAACGGAAAATCCTGTCTGTAACAACCCAAACCTCCAGTTTGCTGTTGCTCGATTCAAAATAAAAACGGTTTCCTTTCTGGTAAAACCGGGTTATTGTTCGGGGATATTCTTTACTTGTCGACAGGCCCTTGGTCACTTCCATATAATGCTTTACAGTTTTAAAGGCTCTGATACGATATTAACAGCGAATATGTTTAAAAAACAAAAGCCAAAATTAATATAGTATGCAGCATTAAAATACTTTTGAAAAAGAATTTATCTACAACCCCTATTTATTAAGGATTTAACGTAAATGGTAACCGGCATAGCCGTACCTTTACACAAAATTTAAGTAAGATTTCCAGCTTTTTCGTCAAAAATTCAATATCCGGTGACATCCAAAAGAACTAAAATACTCATGCTTGGCTGGGAATTTCCCCCTGTCATTAACGGCGGACTGGGTGTTGCCTGTCACGACCTCTGTACAGCCTTGTCCAGGTATGCCGATGTCACGATGATCATCCCGAAATCGAATCCTGATTTTATAATCGAAAACCTGAACCTGATCGGGTTGAATAACATCGATGCCAATTCCCTGAAAAACGTGCAGCATCCGTACGATTACAAAACCTTTGATGATGTGCATTTTATTCCCTCCAACATCAATCCCTACTACACCGAATTTGCTGATGTACGTTCCAGCAAATACATTAAAAATGTAAGAATTAAGGACGATCAGGTTGATGTTTTCGACATTGAGGATCTCTACGGTGGTGATGTGATTGAAAAGGTGACCCTGTTCAGCAAACTGGCTGCACGCCTGGCGTTAACCCTCGATTTTGATGTCATTCATGCCCATGACTGGATGACCATGCTGGCCGGGATGGAAATCAAACGCGCCACCGGAAAACCGCTCGTGGTGCATATCCACTCCCTTGAAATCGATCGGGGTGGCATTCACAGCCGGGGCTGGGTGTACGATACCGAAAAAAGAGGAATGGAATACGCCGACCTGCTTATGCCGGTATCCAATTTTACAGGTGACATTATTCATAAGTATTACGGCATCAGTCGCGATAAGATTGCCACCGTACATAATGGAATCAGGCCTGTGGATGCCTTTAAAACCAGGAAACCTTTTCAGGAAAAAATGGTCTTGTTTATTGGCCGGCTCACCCGTCAGAAGGGTCCTGAATTTTTTGTCGAAATCGCCTCCCGTGTGCTGGAAAAAAATCCCGATGTGCGTTTTGTCATGGCCGGCACAGGCGAGGGATTTCGTACCACCATCGACCGCAGTTCATACAAGCATATCGGAACCCGGTTTCACCTGACCGGTTTTCTGAACCTGGATAAAGTGCGCAAATTGCTTTCCATGGCCGACGTGTATTGCATGCCATCGGTTTCAGAACCCTTCGGATTGTCAGCCGTGGAGGCTGTTCAGTTTGGTGTCCCCTGTGTCATTTCCAAACAATCCGGTGTGGCTGAAGTGCTGCGAGGCTCACTCAAATTTGATTTTTGGGATACGCGCAGGGCTGCCGATTACATCCTGAACCTGCTCCGGGATCCTGTTCTTTCCGGAAAGGTGGCACAGGATGCCTTTGCCGATCTGGAATGTATTTCCTGGGATTTATCCGCAAAAAAAGTTGTAGAACACTACCGCCATTATCATATCTGTCTGAATTAACCACATTATATTCCATACCCATGCCTTCCGTTTGTTTTTATTTCCAGGTACACCAGCCCTTCAGACTTAAACGGTATTCTTTTTTCGATATCGGCCAGGACCACTATTATGAAGACTCGGAAAAGAACCGCATCATCCTCGATAAGGTGTCAGAAAAATGTTACCTGAAAACCAACCAGCACATGCTGGATCTCATCAGACGCCATGAGGGCCGGTTCAGGATCAGTTACTCCCTGAGCGGTGTGTTTATTGAACAGTGTGAGAATTACCGCCCCGATGTGCTGCAGTCCTTCATCGAACTGGCTAAAACCGGTTGTGTGGAGTTCATCTCCGAAACTTATTACCACAGCCTGAGTTTCCTGTTCTCCAAAAAAGAATTTAAAAGACAGGTACAGGAGCATGATGAAAAAATTAAACAGTATTTTGGTCAGACCCCGGCCGTATTCCGGAATACGGAACTCATTTATAACAACGAACTGGCGGTTTGCATGGAAAAAATGGGCTATAAGGGAATTATTTGTGAAGGCGTGGACCGGCTGCTTGGACATCGTTCTCCGAATTTTGTCTATCAGCCTGTTGGCACAAGGAAAATAAAGGCCCTGTTAAAGAATTACCGGCTCTCTGATGATATCGCTTTCCGTTTTTCCGACCGCAATTGGGCCGACTTCCCGTTGACTGCCGATAAATTTGCAGGCTGGGTGCATAAGGTGGCTGGAAACGGGGAAGTGATTAACCTCTTTATGGATTATGAAACCTTTGGGGAGCACCAATGGGAAAGTACAGGTATTTTTGAATTTCTCGATTTCCTTCCCGGGGAAATTATGAAGCATCCCGATTTTGATTTTAAAACCCCGTCCGAAGTGCTGGCAACCTACCCGGCAAGAGGGGAATATGATGCCCATGATTTTATTTCCTGGGCCGATATCGAGCGCGACCTCAGCGCATGGAAAAGCAACAGCATGCAGGAGGAAGCACTGAACAAGATCTTTTCATTGGAGAAGCGGGTGATGGCCATTGGCAATCAGGATCTGACGGATACCTGGAGCAAACTGCAGACCTCTGATCATTTCTATTACATGTGCACCAAGTTCTGGAGCGACGGGGATGTCCATAAATATTTCAGTCCTTACGACTCTCCCTATGATGCCTATATTTACTATATGAATGTGCTCAGCGATTTTGAAATTTCCCTCAAAGAAGAGGAAAAAAGAAAAAGACCCTCCGTTCGTAAAAAGGCGGAACCGGTGGAAGCCTGATCCCGGCTGCTTTTTTTTCATCCCCGGTATACTTATCTTTGAAAGGTAAAAGCCGCTGTTGAAAGAAAACCGATGACCGCATCCGATACTTCGTATAATGAATCCGTTATTGCTTACTATGACCGGGCCGAAGTCTCTTACCGGGATATCTGGGACCTGGACAGGAGCATGGCTTTGCATTACGGATACTGGGACGGGTCCGTACATAATTTTCCCCAATCGCTCCTCAAAACCAACCAGGTTTTAGCCGGCATACTGGCTCCCCTGCCGGGAGAAAAAATTCTCGATGCCGGATGCGGGGTAGGGGGGAGCAGTGTTTTCCTCGCATCGCAATACGGCTGCCAGACAACGGGAATCTCGCTCAGTGAAAAACAAATCGCTTCCGCAAGGGCCAATGCAGCACGGAAAGGAGTTGAAAAATTATGCCGCTTCCTGGTTGACGATTTTACGCAGACCGCTTTTCCTGATCAAAGCTTTGATGCCGTCTGGGCCCTGGAAAGCGTCTGCCACGCCAGGGATAAAAAGGACTTTCTGGCTGAGGCTTTTCGTTTGCTGAAACCGGGCGGACGGCTGGTCCTGGCCGACGGATTCAGGAAACCCGGACTGGGTACAGAAGAAGAAAAGCTGCTTCGGCAATGGTTGCATGGTTGGTCCATTCACGACCTGGAAACGATTGAAAATATGCAATTCCTGGCCGCCGAAGCAGGCTTTGAAACCATCACCGTCCGGGATTTCAGTGACAACATCCGCCCTACTTCCTTGAGAATGTATCGGTTCGGGCTGATGGCCAGGTATTACGGTAAACTGATGCGCCTGTTCGGAAAAAAATACGGTAACCCCTATACGATTAATAACACCATTGGAGCCATTGCCCAGTATAAGGCTCTTCAAAAGCAATTGTGGCACTACCTGGCCATGCATGCCGTTAAAAGATAATTTAAACCCCGACTCTTGAAAACTCCTCAAAACCGCAGGGAATTTATCCGGAAAGCCGGCGCCCTGGCAGCAGCATGTTCGATTCCGGCCTGGAACACAGCTCATGCAACAGTAAATTCTTTTCCATCTGCCGGAAATCTGTCCGCCATGGGTGATGACGATTTCTGGAATTGGGTGAGGGAGTCGTATACCACCTCTTCAACCCTGATTAATCTCAACAACGGGGGGGTGAGTCCCCAGCCAAAGGTGGTGCAGGATGCACAGGAAAGATACCTGCGCCTGTGCAACGAAGCCCCGTCATATTACATGTGGCGCATCCTGGACCAGGGCCGGGAATCGCTCCGGATGAAACTGGCAGACCTGGCCGGCTGCAGTACTGAAGAAATTGCCATCAACCGAAATTCAACCGAAGGGCTGAATACCGTTATTTTCGGTTTGAATCTGAAAGCTGGCGATGAAGTGGTTCTTACCAAGCAGGATTACCCGAATATGATGAATGCCTGGAGGCAGCGTGAAAAACGGGATGGCCTGGTGCTGAAATTCGTGAACCTCGAATTGCCAATGGATGATGATGATAAAATTGTGGAGTTGTTTCGCGAACAGATGACCCCTAAAACCCGGGTTGTCATGGTGACTCATGTGATCAACTGGACCGGGCAGATACTCCCTGCAGCCAGGATCGCTGCCGTGGCCCATGAAAAGGGCGCCGAAGTCATCGTTGACGGGGCCCACAGTTTCGCCCACCTGGATTTTAAAATTCCTGACCTCCAGGCCGATTACTTCGGTACAAGCCTGCACAAATGGCTTTCAGCACCTTTCGGAAGCGGACTCTTGTATATCCGGAAGGATAAAATTAAAAACGTATGGGCCCTGCTTTCCAGCAATAAACCCGACGGAGACGATATCCGGAAATTTGAGTCGTTAGGAACCCGTTCCTTTGCTTCTGAAATGGCTATCGCACAGGCTGTCGATTTTCACCTGGCGATCGGGTCCGGACGCAAACTGAAACGTCTGCGCTTTTTGAAAAAATACTGGACAGACCAGGTAAAAGCGCTGCCGGGTGTGAAGTTCAATACGTCTCTCCGTGAAGATAAATCCTGTGCTATTGCAAATATTCAGTTGGAAAAACTGACTCCTGCTGAACTGGAAAGCAAGCTGCTGGACAGGTATAAAATTCATACCTCCCCGATTGTTTATGAGAATATTTCCGGCGTACGCATAACGCCCAATGTCTATACCTCTCTTTTCGATCTTGACAGGCTTGCAGAAGCCATTCACGATTTTTCGGCCCTGAAATAGGGAACAGGATTACTTCTTTTTGGTATTTAAATGCCTTTTTTGAATTGGTATACTGAAAATCAATGAGTTGATATTTTAGTATTGGGTGTATGCAGTTGCGTTTGCAATTGACTTTTTTGTATATTTACAAAATCCTGTAGCATTCTACCAATTTCTTACTTATACATTTACCTCAATGAAAAATATGAAGGCAGTAAAGCTGTATCTGATCGTATTTAGCGCTATCGGTTTCGCAAATATGCAATCCGCTTATTCACAAAATGTGGGTATAGGCATTGCCGCCCCGCTGGATAAATTACATGTCAACGGCGGAACCATCCGGGTGTCCAACCTGGCTTCGGGCACTATCCGTGCTGTGCTTGCTGACGCTTCCGGAAGGCTCATCATCGCTTCAGGGGTTAATTCACCCGACTGGACAATAACAGGGAACACCGGAACCGTACCGGCAACTAATTTTATCGGCACCACCGATGCCGTTGATTTTGTCACCCGTACCAATAATACCGAGCGTATGCGTGTGCTTTCGAGTGGGAAAGTAGGAATAGGAACGACTACCGTGGTTGCTGCCGACCTGGTGGATGTGGTTGGAAGCGCGGCCACTCCTTTTGCCCTTAACGGGTACATTGCGGTTCCAGGTGCAGGTGTATATGGACAGGGTACAAGCGGGGGCTACGGGGTATATGGAAACAGTTCCCTTTACGGGGTATTCGGACAGGGTGGAAGTGCAGGCGTTTACGGATGGGACAGCGCAGCCACAGGACTGGCTGTCATTGGCAACCAGCGAAGGAGCGGAAATAGCGGAATTGCCGGCATTGGTGGCGGAATCAATGTCATTTATACACCGGCAGTTTCAGCCGGCATTCTGGCTGCCGGTGATACCATCGGACTATATGCCAAGGCAAAATCCGCTGCAGCCACAAGCGGCGCCGGTACAGGAATTGTGGGTGTTGGAAACGGGCTTGCCGTCTATACGACCCTTGGTCGGGGCAGCGGTGTAGCCGGAACCGGGCTCACCATTGGTGTTTCAGGTTTTGCTACCAACGGTTCATCCGGGACTGCCGGTTCACCCAGCGCCGGGGGATATTTTGAAGATGCCCTGTCACCGACAAACGTTAATGCTTATGTGGCCGCCTACAACGGTACAACATCTTTTAAAATCCTGGGTTCAGGAACCGTTTCAACGGTCGTTAAGGACCTGAACGAACAAAATGTCATCATGTTTTCCACGGAATGTCCGGAAGTGTTGTTCCAGGATTATGGTACCGGAAAACTTCAGGGTGGTTTTACACATATCGAAATGGATCCGGTTTTCGCTAAAAATATTTTCATCTCAGAAAAAACCCCGCTCCGGGTATTTATACAACTCGAAGGCGACTGCCATGGTGTATTTGTGACAAACAAAAGCAAAACCGGCTTTGATGTTTATGAACTGAACGGAGGCACCTCCAATACTCCGTTTACCTATTCGGTAATCGGTAACCGGATGGATGAACCCGGTTCTAAGTATGCCACCATCCGCTTCCCGGAAGGTCCGACCTTTAAAGAATCCGGAAGTTTTTCCGGTACGGAGTTCCGGGCGCCCCAGGTTTTAATTAAGAATACAGAGCAGCATTAAATATATAATAAGTTGTAAAAGCATGCTGAACAGGTTACTCAAACCGGTAAAATCAAGGCGGCCAGGGCTGGCTGGCTTGTCTGTTCTCTTCTGGCTGGCCGGCATTTCCTTATCCTTTGCCCAGTGCATGATGGTGCCTGTTACCATACCGGACCGCGTGCAGCTGGCAACAGCCATTGTTGAAGGTAAAGTAATAGCCCAAAGTTCCTTTTGGGACAGCAATGGCACCCTGATTTTTACTGCCAGCACCATTGAGGTTTATAAGGATTTTAAAGGCAACGTCAACGCGCAACAGGTCCAGTTGGTAACGGAAGGCGGTACACTGGGAGGCAGCAAACATGTGGTAGAACCTTCTCTTGCGTTAACGGTTGGAACCATCGGCATATTTTTTATGCAACCTGCACAGGTGCTGAACGGTCCTGGCCCCATTCCGTCCTCACTGCGATTTGAACCGGTTGCTTCTGCACAAGGGGCCGTCAAATACGATCTCGTCGCAAAAAAAGGTTATGACCCCCTATCCGTATATGCCGATGTGGATGCCGATGTCATCCAGGTGATAGCCGGTCAGTTAAACCAGGCTTATCTGACGATTCAGAGTTTTAATTTGAATACCTATAATAATAACGGCAATCCCGGACCTTTTTTGGCTGCACCGGCCATTACAACAATTTCACCGGCAAGTATTCCGGCAGGCCGTTTAAATGCCGCCCCGGTGAGTCTTCTGACGATTACCGGAACGGGATTCACCTCCAATACCGGACCCGCTTTACTGGAATTTCCTGATGCCAACAGCGGGGGAGCAGGGTATATCCCCACACCTGCTTCTCATATACAATCCTGGACCACTACGCAAATTACCACCTGGGTGCCAACAGGCGCCGGCAGCGGTTTCATCCGGATCACCGATAACACAGGTGCCGTTACCGTTTCACCGATCAACCTGGACATTACCTATAATGAAACCAACGTCACGAGCGGTTTAACCAATTACCATCCCGACCTGGTAAATGACAACGGATCGAATGGATATACCTATGTATACAATACGACTTTCAATGGAAATGCATCAGCCCGTGGTGCCTTTCACAGGGCAATGTCTACCTGGCGTTGCGGGACCTATGTGAATTTTAACCGTTTGAGCCCGATGGTGACAACTGCACTTTCCTGTCAGGCTAACGATGGAACCAACCTGGTTACCTTTGACGGATCCTGCCCCCTGCCTGCAGGGGTGTTAGGTGTCTCCTACAGCTATTATGTATCCTGTTCGACCGGGGTCTGGTATTTAACAGAAAATGATCTGAAATTCCGGACCAGCGGAACCGGGGGGGTCACCTGGAATTATGGACCTGCCGCTACATCCGGCGGACTCTTTGATTTTGAATCTGTTTGTCTTCATGAAATAGGGCATAGCCACCAGCTGGGTCATACCGTAATCTCCCCCACACCCAGTGTTATGCACTGGAGCATTGGAGCCAATACCGACAGGCGTATTTTGAGTGCAACAAGCGAAATCGCCGGCGGCAATGATATTTTAAGCAGGAGTATTGTGAACAATAGCTGTGGCCCCACAGCGATGGTGAAGGTAAATTCCGGCAACTGCCAGATTGCTTCACCGATTGCCAATTTCAGCGGGACTCCGCTGATTGGCTGCAACTCCCTGAGCGTGACCTTTACCGATCTGAGCAGCAGCAGCCCTACAGGCTGGAACTGGACCTTCACGGGTGGAGTGCCGGCAACCTTTTCGGGTCAGTTTCCTCCTGCAGTTAATTACAGTACGCCCGGCGTCTATAATGTCAGGCTGGTCGTTACCAATGCATCGGGTAATGATACCATGGTTAAGAATGCCTATGTCACGGTAAATTCCTGTCCGCCCCCGGTTGCAAATTTTTCAGCCACCCCGACCACTACCTGTCCCGGAGCTAACGTGGCATTCACGGACTTGTCCACAGGTACGCCAACTTCCTGGGCCTGGCTTTTTCCCGGTGGCACCCCGGCTTCCAGTAACCTCCAGAATCCAATCGTCACCTATGTCACACCGGGGGTCTATAACGTACAGCTCACGGCAACCAACGGGGCCGGAAGCAGTATTAATTTAAAAAACAATTATATAACAGTCAATACCTGTCCTCCATTGGCTGTACCAGATTTTTCTGCATCACCCACCGCCGTCTGTATCGGGCAAAATGTGAATTTTACCAATCTGACCACGGGTGCAGTCAATTCTTACCAGTGGTCCTTTCCGGGAGGAACGCCGGCTACTTCCTTTGCTATCAATCCGGTTGTTACCTATGCTGCCTCCGGTGTTTACCCGGTAACCCTGACAGCCACCAACCTGAGTGGTCCGGCCAGTATTACAAAAAATTCGTATATAACGGTCAGTGTCTGCGGCCCGCCTACCGCCAATTTTGCCGGCGGACCACTCCAGATATGCAGCGGGCAATCCGTTAATTTCGTGGACCTGTCCACCAATACGCCCAGTACATATGCCTGGACCTTTACCGGTGGCACCCCTTCCACCTGGAACACATCCACACCGCCACCCATTACCTATAATACCATAATCGGTTCACCTTTTACGGTTGCACTCACGGTTACCAATGCTTTTGGATCCAATACCAAAACTTCCGTTGCCTATGTCCAGGTTGATACCTGCCAGCCTGCAGGTACGGGTCTGGTTGTCAATGACGGGGGCTTTATACGGGTACAGCCAGGTGTAACCCTCACGGTACAGGGAGGAATGATCAACCAGGATAATGTATCTACGGGAACAATTGATAATAACGGGAACATTACTTTAACCGGCGACTGGACCAATAATTCCGGTTCATCAGCATTTATCAATGCCAGTACGGGCAGTTTTCAGCTGATTGGTCCGGGCCAACGTATAACCGGAAACTCCTCTACGAATTTTAATAAACTCGTTTTATCCGGGACCGGAGTAAAATCCATGACTGTAAATTCCGAAACGGACACCCTTCTCTTAAATGACCGGGAACTGGCCACCCAGGGAAATATTATGTGGATCACCGGAACATCAACCGCTGCTGTTCAGCGAACCGGCGCCAACACCAGTACGGGTCTGGGTTTTGTCAGCAGCACCGGCAACGGACGTCTTTGGTGGAACACAGCCGGCACCGGAAACTACCTGTTTCCTGTAGGATCCAGCGGACCACCCTTGCGGTACCGCCCGATAGGAATTACACCTAGTTCTGCAGCAGCACAGACCTATGCCGTGCGTTTTGTCAACAATGACCCCAGCATTGATTTGTACGACCGAAATCTTCGTGATGTGTCCCTGGGAAGCATCAATCCATTCTGGTATTATAAACTGAATCGTGTCAGCGGAGCGAATGCCTCCATCGGCATCACGATGAATTATGATTTTGTCGCAGACAATGTGGTGAGTTATGGAAACCTGCTGATGACGGAATGGGGTTATGCACTTCCTTATAAGTGGAAGGATATGAGTGCAGTGACCTATACAGCGGCTGCATCTCCGATTCTGGCTACGCTCACTAAAACGGGGTGGAATAACTTTTCTACTGAAAATTTTTCCATGGCCACCTTCTCCAGCCCGCTTCCGGTTGAATTACTTTCTTTCGAAGCGTCCTGTGATCAGCCTGATGTCGTGCTGCAATGGTCCACGGCAAGCGAGGAAAACAGTTCACATTTCGCGGTGGAGCGCAGCGAAGACGGAACAGACTTTAAAACCATAGAAACCGTTCTGGCTGCCGGCAGAAGTTCTTCCATCATTCGTTATTCTGTCAGGGACAAGGGCCCGGTGCCTGTTAAAGCCTATTACCGGTTGAAACAGGTGGATATGAACGGACAGTATACGTATTCCAGCCTGGTCATTACCAATTGCAGCCCGCACGGAAGCATAACGTTATATCCGAACCCGGTCAGCGAAACGCTGTACATGCAGATTAAAATGGAGAACGCGGCCCGCACAAAAATTAAATTATTCGACAAACTGGGGCAGCTGGTACGACAGGAATCCCATGATTTACAATCCGGCACCAATACCATTGAATGGTCTTTCTCCGGGCTGGAACCGGCCATCTATACGATTGTGCTGGAAAATGATTTCCAGTCCCTGACACAGAAGCTGGTAAAAGTGAAGTGATCCGCCTTAGAATCCTGCCTTTTTTCGCTGCAGGTTCATTTCTTCCCTGAGTTTTTTTCTTTCAGCCACCATTTTAATGGCGGTGACCGCAGCTTCAATGCCTTTGTTTCCGTGTTTTCCACCCGACCTGTCCCTGGCCTGTTCCTGGGTATCCGTGGTCAGCACTCCGAAAATGAAAGGTTTTAAAAAGAGGGCGTTGAGTTGCGTCAGTCCATGGGCAACAGCGGAACAGATGAAGTCAAAGTGCCTGGTTTCACCCTTTATCACACAACCCAGGCAAATAACGGCCTCGGTCTGAAAATCTTCGGCAAAAAAACGAGCTCCGCTGGTTAACTCAAAACTACCGGGTACTGAAAAGGTGCGGATGTTTTCTGGCCTGGCTCCATGTTTCAGCAGGGCATCCCTGGCGCCCTCGTATAAGGCATTGGTTATTTCATGATTCCATTCGGATACGACCAGCCCGAAGTGCATATCAGCTGCATCGGGTATGACGGCATTCTCAAAAACCGAAAGATTTTTGTCTGAAGAAGACATGTTAAAAACAGGGATGGGTTATTTGATCTGGGCCTGTGCACGGGCGATGTATTTGTCCATATCCCGACCCTCTGTACTGGTTGGAAAATCCTTTTTGATTTTCTCATAAATC
This sequence comes from uncultured Flavobacteriaceae bacterium, assembly GCA_964458125.1. Classification (GTDB taxonomy): domain Bacteria; phylum Bacteroidota; class Bacteroidia; order AKYH767-A; family OLB10; genus CAYWHE01. The sequence goes on from CAYWHE010000089.1 coordinate 13,913, forward strand.
TCCAATGCTGATTTGCTGTCATTCTGCAGTTCGTAAACCATCGCCTGTTTTTTCATGTAAAGCGGTGCGGTAAAGGAGTTGTCATCCCATTCGGCTGCTTTCCTGTAATAGTTCATGGCTTCGTCATTCTTACCCAGTTCCAGGTTGGCATCTCCGATACCGCCCAGGGCAATGGCTCCAGTCACATCATCCTCGGCATCATAACCCGACAAATATTCAATGGCTTTTTCATACTGACCTTTCTTAAGGTAGCAAATGCCCAGGTAATAGTGAGCCAGGTTGGCCGAATTGCTGGAACCATAATCATCGATGATCTGGAGAAATCCGGGAAAATTTCCGTCACCGTTAATGGCCAGGTCCAGGGAGTCATTTTGAAAATAACGCTCGGCCACAAACATCTGCTTTTGGGCATTTTCCTCCTGGGGCTTCACGATAAAATTCGTATACCCCAGGTAACCGCCAATCACCAGGACAATGGCTCCTCCAATAATGGATAAACTTTTTTTATTCTCCTGCACATAATGTTCGGCCTTATCAATGGTTTCGGTAATGTCAATCACCTGGTCTTTGTCCTTTTCTGCCATTTTGGTTGGTTGGTTAATAAATACCTTTTAATCGAAGTTTTTTAAATAAGGGTGCAAAAATAGGATTTTTTTTCGATAAACTGACTAATTCCTTTTAACTTTTTTGACTTCAAAATTATTCAAAATGAAAGAGTTAAAGATAAAGCAAGGAGGCGGGGTTAAATGGACAGTTCGGAACTAATATTTCATTTTCAGACTTTTCAGCATGGATAGCCGGCAAACAAAACCGGATCTTACAACCAGCGTGTAAAATCAGCAATCAAACGGGTGCCCGGCGGAATAATATAAAACCACCATGGCGTTTCCGCCTTATTATTGATACCATCCCGCTTAAAGGACTGGCCTATTATCGTCAAAACCTGATTTTCCGTTCACGCGGGTGTAATTTGGAAAACTGATTTTATTGCAAAGGTGTAATGGACTGAAAATAAAAACCCGGTGCCATTCGCACCGGGTTTATTTTATACAGAGGGCAATGGATGGTCACATGCCGCGTAATTTTTCCTTATGTCTGGTAATTTGTTTGCGCAACGCTTCCACAGCCGTATCGGTGGCTTCCTCAAAAGTTTTGCACCGCTCTTTGGCGAACATGACCTTGCCGGGCGTGTTCAGTTTGATTTCGGTGATCTTGTTTTCCGCATTGGAAGAGTTGTCGAGGCGGAGGAAAACCTCACCGTCAATGATGTCTTCATAAAAAAGAATAAGTTTGTCAACTTTTTCCTGGATGAACCCCAACAACTTCCGGTCGGCATCAAAATGAATGGATTGAACTTTGATTCTCATAGCAATTCGTTTTTTTAAAATGTTCTGAATTATTTTTGTTGTACTGACCCTCCATTTTTTCGTTACAATAA
>CAYWHE010000090.1:0-15170 GCA_964458125.1 uncultured Flavobacteriaceae bacterium
GCTGCCGGGCAAGTGTTTTCACAAGTGCCGGCTCACCGGTTGGTTTAATAACCCATTTATTTTGCATTTCCTGAGCTTGATAGTGATGAAAAATAACAAAAAGCAAATATAACTGATATCTGTTCGAGGGCTCAATTTAAACATTTTAAAGTTATTGACAAATTTTCGTTTGAAACTTTCTGTAAATTCAGCCTTTTATCTGACTCTGACTGCTGCCGGTCAACCGTAAGAATGTTGCCTGCATTCCTGGAAAGCTGAATTTTATTCGGTTAAACAACCCAGCCTGTCATTTGTCAAAACTTGTTTTATAGTGAACCGGTAACCGGAATTTGCAGAAGCATGAGCATATAAACACGCGGTGCGTTTCCTGCCGGACCTGCACACCCCTGGGACATACGGAATCGGCGGTGTTTGAGGTGCCGGTTATAATTACCTTGCCAACTGGAAAAGTATTCAGCGTAAATACAGCTGAATAGAAATAAAAGGATAACGATGAGAAAACCGGGCAGTTATTACAGGGTTCAGGGAATTGCCATCCTTACCATTGTTTTGGTAACAGGACAGGCAAAAGCCCAGTTCAAAAAGGAAAAATTAATGAAGCCGGTACTGTCGGTGAGTGATGAATATGTCTTTGGGACTTCAATGGAAGATACTTCCGGAGAATATGGTTTTCACAAACCTTCACTTGGTCTGAAGCTTCCCCTTTATACCCGCCTGGGCAAGGGCCGGAAAGCCGGGAGTTTCGGGTATTGGGGGATATTTTTGAATGCCGGAGGCTCTTATACCTGGCCGGACTTTAGCTGGCTGCCGGCTTCCAGGCAGTTGTTCAATGCTCATGCCGGCCTAAGCGGCATCTGGTACCCGGGCGGGAAAAGCGTGTACCTGGGAGGAATAACCGCATCCGTAAGTGAAGATAACCGTTCAATGAATAACCCCCTTATCCGTTATTCCGGTTCCCTGATGCTGGTTCACCGGGTGTCCCCGCTGTTTGCATACCTGGCGGGAGCGTCCTATTCCTTTGTATACGGAACAGGATTGCCACTGCCCATCCTCGGAGGTCGTTTCAGTTTTGGCAGAAGAAATAGGCTGAACATCCTGCTTCCCTTTTCAGTAACGTATAGTTACCGGGTTGGTGATCAAAACCGGTTGTCGGTTTTTTTAAGACCTTCTGGTGGTGTTTCAAGGGTTACCAATGACGGCCTGTTTCCCGGAGAACCTTCCATTGTTAATTTCCGGCAGCGTGTTTTCCGGATTGGAGCCTCCTTTTTGTTCTATGCCGGTTATCGTTTTGGAATTAACCCTGAAATAGGATGGAATGGAAAGCGCAGGTTGTATTTCACTCCTGGTGATGAAGGACGGAAGGATGCTCTGGCAGAAGGTGTGGCGGCGGCGGGACCCTATGTCAAACTGAGCCTGCTTTACCGCTTCGGTGCAAATCCTTATCACGGTGATAACGATGCCATCAATTACCTGATGGAAAATGGCATCGACAGCCTTCCCCTTGACGGGGATGAAAAACTATCAGGCGAATGAGTTGTTAATGCTCCATGATGGAAATGGATGGTGAGGTATTGCTGGCAGGCGGTACAGGCATGATCGGCTGCAGGCTGAAGGAAATGCTGCTGCAACACGGCTACCGGGTTACCATCCTGAGCCGCAACAGGTCACTGTGTTCCTCGTCACCCGGTTATCTGTACTGGAATCCGTCCAAAAGAATCCTGGATGCTCATGAATTGTCGCGCTTTCATTACCTGATCAACCTGGCCGGTGAAGGGATTGGGGATAAGCGCTGGAGCAAAAAACGAAAAAGACAAATTCTCGAAAGCAGGCTGCATGCTACCTCCTTATTGCTTGAAACACTAACCGGCAGCACGGGTAAACTCCGGTGTTATGTGGGGTCCTCCGCCATCGGGATTTACGGGGACCGGGGAGATGAGCGGCTGAATGAGGAAAGTAAAACCGGCAGCGGATTTCTGGCGGAGGTATGCCGGCGATGGGAAGCCCTCCATGACCCTGAACAATCATTCCCTTTCAGGAGGGTTGTGCTTCGTATAGGAATAGTGTTATCAAATCGCGGTGGCGCTTGGGTTGAAATGCAGAAGCCACTCAGGTTCAGAACCTCGTTGATCCTCGGGAGAGGCAGCCAGTTTTATTCCTGGATTCACATCGATGACCTGTGCAGGATTTTCCTGACCGTGTTGCAGGAAACCGGTATGCAGGGCGTGTATAATGCAACAGCGCCATCGCCCGTTACCTCGCGCCAGTTTGCTGCAAACCTTTTAAAGGCCAGGGGCGGCCCGAACCTGTTGTTGAAAATACCTGCCGTGGTGATGAAAATTCTCCTGGGTGAAAGAGCCTCCATCCTCCTGGAAGGCCAGTATGTCCGGCCGGACAGATTCCTTGCTGCCGGTTTCCGGTTTTCTTATCCCGACTGCCTGTCGGCCCTTCAATCTCTTCGTGTATGAAGAAAAAGGTGACTGTTTGCTGGTTCAGACGTGACCTGCGGCTGAATGACCATGCCGCCCTGCACCATGCCCTGAAAAGCGGGTTCCCGGTGCTCCCGGTTTTTATTTTCGATACCCGTATCCTCGGTAATCTCGAAAATAAAGCCGATCCGAGGGTTACCTTCATCATTCACCGCCTGAAAAAACTGAACATGGAATTGTCGGAGAAGGGAACTTCATTCCTGGTTCTGGTGGGGCCGGTCCTGGAGGCCTGGAAAAAACTAACGGAAGAATACGATGTCCGTGAAGTGATGGCCAATGAGGATTATGAACCCTATGCCAGGCAGCGTGACAGTGATGTGGAGACCTATCTGACTGCGGCAAAAATCCGGTTTCGGTTGTTCAGGGACCAGGTGATTTTTAATCCCCGGGAAGTACTCAGGGATAACGGTAATCCATATACGATATTTACACCGTATAAAAACAAATGGAGATCCCTGATCCGGGTTCAGGAGTTGAGGAACTATGCGCAAGGGCGTTTTTCCGGCAACTGGGTGCAGGAACAAAATCATGCATTCCCTTCCTGGCGCCGGATTGGTTTCCGGGAAAGCCAGCTGAACGTGCCCGAACCTTATGTTGATCCCATTCAGATACGTGATTATGCGTCCAGCCGTGACTTTCCCGCAAAGCCGGGTACCACCCGCCTGAGTGTGCACCTTCGTTTCGGAACCATCAGCATACGGCAACTGGTGAAGGAAACCTTTGACCTGTCTGAGACCTTTATCAATGAACTCATCTGGCGGGAATTTTACATGATGATTCTCTGGCATTTTCCACACGTGGAGAAGCAGTCATTTAAACCCGCCTGTGACCGGATCAGGTGGAGAAATAATGAAGCTGAATTCGGACGGTGGTGCCAGGGTCTCACCGGCTATCCGCTTGTTGATGCCGGCATGCGGGAGTTGAATGAAACAGGCTTCATGCATAACCGCCTTCGGATGATTACGGCATCCTTTTTATGCAAACACCTGCTTATCGACTGGCGATGGGGAGAAGCCTGGTTTGCTTCCCGCCTCCTTGATTTTGAACTGTCTTCCAACAACGGAGGATGGCAATGGGCAGCCGGAACCGGTTGTGATGCCGCGCCCTGGTTTCGCATTTTCAATCCCTACGAACAAACCCGGAAGTTTGATCCCCGGTTTGAATACATCCGCAAATGGGTTCCTGAATTTGAAACCAGGGATTATCCCCGTCCAATGGTGGAGCATGCTGTTGCGAGAGAGCGTTGCCTCAGGGTATACAGGGAATCATTGCAAGGAGTGGAGGGTCCTGGCTGAATGAGGAAAATAAATGGAATGGAAGTTTTTATTCATGCTGTACGAGTATTTTATGGGACCGGATTCCTGGTCCTGATGCCATGGCAGGGGTGGATGAAAGCTGAACAAAATAAATTCCGTTTTCAAAAGCACTGACATCCACAGAAGTTTGTGAACTTAGTATGGGGCCATGCCAAATGGTTTTTCCCATCACATCAAAAATTTTAATCATGGCGTTTTTAGACTCCTCCTGATTCAGATGAATGCGTATCGACCGGCTTGAAGGATTCGGATAAATGGAAAAGTTTTTTTCATCCGGTAAAACGGCCATTGCAAGTTGCAGGTTCGCATTGCAGCTGGCCAGGTCGGCCGATGCGGAATGAGAAATGGGAATTCCTGCAGTGGCCGTATTTCCAGAAAAGGTAACGGGAACCAGGGTGCTGGGATTGGTGGTATTACCGTTGCCCAAACCGATATACAGGATTCCGTTCAGCAGGAAACAACCATAGGCATTGTAAGTATCGAATGCAAAGGGATATTGCTGAATAATTTGGCCTGTCGGAGAAACCAGCATAATGGTGTCCGTAATATTCAGATTGTCATTATTACCCATGCAGATAAAAACATTGCCCATGCTGTCCACCGCCAGGTCAGCCACTACCACTTTCCGGGTGGTGTCCCAGCTGCATACGGTTGTAAAAGCATTGCCGTCATAACGTACGATCGCCTTGGCATAGGATCCTCCAAACTGATCCACCAGCATATAATAGAGATGAGTCCCGTTGCTGCCCGGGTTGAAAATTTTATCAGGAGCAACCGATGCGGATGCTGTTATCCAGTTGGTGCCATCGAAATAACGGGGCTGCTGATAATTGAAGGATGAATAAAACGTGGGGCTGTAACTGCCTCCGTCCAGGTTGGTGCAATAGGCGAGGTTGGCATCTATTGACGTTCCGCTCCAAACGTTTCCCACAAAGGTTACCACGTTATTGATCAGGGTAAATTCTTCAATGACGGAACCCTGCATAGCCCAGAAGGTGTTTGAGTTGCAGGGTTGTCCGGTGGGCTGGCTGAACGAAATGAAGTTTAGCGAAATCAGCATCAGGGTACAGCACATTTTAATGTAAAAATAATTTTTCATCGGGTTGTTTTTAAATGGAAATAGCGGGTTTTGATAGTGCAAAATAAGTTACTGCCTTGAACCGGGCAAATATTATCGTATATTCAACGTGGCAGACCGGTCTGCATGAGCGGGAGTTTGAACCGGTCATTCGGGTTTGTTGCCGGGTTGTATCCCGGGGAGATGGTTCGGAATCCGTTTATTTTTCCCGCGCCATCAGCATGTTGGCAAAGGCAACGAGGTCTTCCTTTTGACTGTCGGGTACGTCAATGGCTTCGAGGTGTTTCAAACCCGTGTCAAAACAAGCCTCGATTTTACGGTTGGAGTGGTCCTGCACCCCAAGTCTGTCGTAAATGGCTTTGACTCCTCTAACCTTTTCATCCGCGTGCTTTTCATGTTGCATCAGGTGCCTGAGTTCCCGGAGTGATTCCGGATCGGCCAGTTGCTGCGCCTTTAAAAGAAGGAAGGTTTTTTTATTGGAAAGAATATCCCCCCCCACCTGTTTGCCGAATTTATCGCTATCACCATATACGTCAAGATAGTCATCCTGCAGCTGGAATCCGGTGCCGATAAGTTTTCCGAACTGGTACAGGTGTTCGCTGTCCTGTTTCCGGGCTCCGGCAATCAGGCTGCCTATCTGGAGGCTGGCGGCAAGCAGAACGGCTGTTTTCAGCTCAATCATGCGGAGGTATTCCTCCAGGCTGACACCGTCGGCAGTTTCAAAATCCATGTCCATTTGCTGCCCTTCACAAACCTCGATGGCCGTGCGGGAGAACAGGTCGAGGACAGATTTCAGTATGCCGGCCTCTACCTGCATCATCAGTTGAAAGGACTGTACAAACATGGCATCACCCGATAGGATGGCGATGTTGGTATTCCATTTTTCATGAACCGTTTGTCTGGCTCTCCTCAACGGGGCCTGATCCATGATGTCATCATGCATCAGCGTAAAGTTGTGAAAAAATTCAATGCCAAGTGCTGGTTGAACCGCCTGTTCCGGGTCACCGTTAAACAATTCGCAACCCATAAGCAGGAGTTGCGGCCGCATGCGTTTGGCTCCCAGCGAAAGCAGGTAACGAATGGGTTCGTATAAACGTTCCGGAAATAAGGGGAAGGAATAGGAGTCAAGGGCCCTTTGAATCCTTTCCTGCAGGGCTTGGTTTCCTTTCATGACAAATTCAGGCTTCGATCAGGTGTCGCTGATTAATCAGGTGATGAATGCCTTCTTCGAGGGAAATCATCTCCCGCTTAAGCAGTTGTTTCATCTTCGTGATGTCGGGTTTCCGCCTCGTCATGTCTCCTTCGGCCAGGGCTGGCAGGAAAACAATCTTGGATTTGGATTTTGTTTCCCTGATGATCAGTTGTGCCAGTTCCAGTATCGTGGTTTCCCGGTCGCTGCCGATATTGACGACATCATCGATGAACAGGTTCTCATAAAACGCGTTCGTGCAGGCTTCAACATTATCATCAATATAACAGAAGGTGCGGGTCTGCTTGCCGTCACCGTAAATGGAGATATCCTGGCCGGCAGTGGCCAGGGAAATAAATTTTGACATCACGAAATCCGTGCTTTGCCGCGGACCATAGGTGTTAAAAAACCGGAATATGGTAAAGTCCAGGTTGTATTCCTGCTTGTATGCTCTCAGGTAGGCTTCCCCTACGTTTTTGACGATGGCATACGGCAGCCTTGAATTCAGTGGTGTGGTATGTTCGTTTTGCGGAAATTCAACGGGTTCCCCGTAAACTTCGGAGGAGGAAGAAAAATAAATACGCTTGACTCCCGTGTTCTTGCTCAGGTTAAGCATGTTTTTAATGCCCGTGAGGTCGTTCAGCACCATGACAGGATTCTCCAGTGTTCGTTTCACGCCCACCAGAGCGGCATAATGAAAAACGTAATCAAAGGAGTAAGCATAAAAAATACCGGAGATATCCTTAAAATCATTGACATCAGCCTTGATGAATTTGATGTTATCATGTTTGGACAGGGGCAGTTTCTGCAGTGAACCTGTCCTGAGGTTGTCCACCACGACGATAAAATTTTCCTTCCTGGAAGCCAGTTTTTCGGCCAGGCTGCTTCCAATAAATCCTGCACCGCCTGTCACTAATATTTTCATCGGATGGTTGTTTTGTTTTCCCGCTAAAACGGATTAAGATAATGGCTTTTTTAATCTTCAAGTTTCATAAGATATTCCCCATAACCGCTCTTCAGCAGGGGCTGAGCAAGCCGGTTGAGTTGTTCCCGGTCAATATATCCCATTCGGTATGCAATTTCCTCTATGCAGCCAATTTTAAGACCCTGCCTCTCTTCAATTACCTGGACGAACTGCCCGGCCTGCATCAGCGAAGCAAAGGTTCCCGTATCCAGCCAGGCCGTGCCGCGGTCCAGGATGCCAACCTTTAATTTCCCGGCCTGCAGATAATGCCTGTTGACATCGGTGATTTCATATTCACCCCTGGGACTTGGAAGAAGGTTTTTAGCTACTTCAATAACTGAATTGTCGTAAAAATACAATCCCGGCACGGCATAATTCGACTGGGGCTTGCTTGGTTTTTCTTCAATGGAGATGGCTTTGTTTTGCTTGTCAAATTTAACCACGCCATACCGTTCGGGATCGGATACGTGATAAGCAAAAACCACACCACCATCCGGATCCCTGTTTTCCTGGAGCAGGCGGCCAAGCCCGGTGCCGTAAAAAATATTGTCGCCCAGGATAAGGGCTGCCTTTTCTTTGCCGATAAAGTCCTCCCCAATAACGAATGCCTGCGCCAGGCCGTTCGGAACATGCTGCACGCGGTATGAAAAATGACAGCCCAGGTTTTCCCCGCTTCCCAGCAGCTTTTCAAAATGCGGCAGGTCGTGCGGGGTGGAAATGATCAATATCTCATGGATGCCTGCCATCATCAGGATGGATAAAGGATAATAAATCATGGGTTTGTCGTAAACAGGCATCAGTTGTTTACTCATCGCCAGGGTCAGCGGATGAAGCCGGGTGCCGGATCCACCGGCAAGAATAATTCCTTTCATATCCTGTTAATTGAATGGGGGTTTAAACTCAGACCGGTTCATCGGGTATTGATTTTCTGATTTCCAGGTTATCCAGTTCAATATCTTCCTCTTCATCAAACAACTGAAGCAGGGGTTCCTCAATAAATGCCCTGGTGGTTAATTTCCGTTCTAGTGCAATCAGGAATGCCGGCAACAGCAGGATATTGGAACACATGGAAACCAGAAGGGTGAACGATATCAATTTCCCGAGGGATGCCGTTCCTCCGAAATCCGAGGCTGCGAAAATAAAAAATCCGGCAAACAAAATGATGGCGGTATATATCATGCTTAGACCGGTTTCGAAAATGGTGATCGAAACCGCCTTTGAAATGCTGGTATGCCGGACACGTATTTCCTGCCGGTACTTGGTCAGGAAATAAATCGTCTGGTCGGAAGCAATGCCAAATGCTATGCTGAAAATCAGAATCGTGGATGGCTTTAAGGGGATGTGGAAAAAGCCCATCAGCCCTGCCGTAATCAGCAGGGGAATGATACTGGGAAGAATGGAAAGAGCAATCATCCGGAAAGACATGAAAAGCAGAATCATGATAATCGATATCAATAAAACAGCCAGCAGTATGCTTTCTTTCAGATTGACCAGCAGGTAATCGTTGCCCTTTAGAAAAATCAGGCTGTTGCCGGTGATGACGGTGGTGTATTGCTGCGGATCAAAAATGGAGTCAATCCGGGGCCGGAGATCCGCTAAAAATGTTTTCATTTTCCTGGAACCGATGTCGGCCATCTGCACGCTCACCCTCGTTTTTTGTTTGGTGCTGTCCAGAAAGGAATGAAACAGGTTATTCCTGTTTTTCTGTTCACCCAGATAGCTTCCAAGGTCGGCCAGGTCCATGGCTCCGGGCAGGATATAAAATTTCGGATCCCCTCCCCGGTAAGCCTGGTTGGCAAACTTAACCGCATCCACAATGGCCAGGGGACGGGATAAATCAGGATAGGAAGACAGTATTTTTTCGAGTTTGTTTATCTTTTGAAGATTGGAGGAGGTCAGCACGCCGTTAGGTTTACGGGTGTCAATGGAGATCTCAAGCGGAAGCACGCCTTTGAAGTTTTTTTCAAAATACTTCATGTCCGTATAGATGGGATCTTTTTTGGGCAGATCATCGACCACGTAACCCACGGTGGTTAAACGGCTCATCCCGTAAATGGAAATCAGGATGATGATGCCGACGGAAAAAAAAATCAGTTTATAGTGTTGGTGTACGGCACGGTCAATCCATTTTAATAAACCCTTCATCCGTTTGGCCTGGAGATGCCTGGTATGCCTGACTTTGGGTTCTGGCAGGTAACTGAAAACAATCGGTATCAACACCAGCGAAATCAGGTAGGTCGTCATCACATTGATCGAAGCGACCAGTCCGAATTCCTTCAGCAGGCTGCTATCTGTAAAATAAAAAACGCCAAATCCAATGGCTGTGGTGACATTGGCCAGCAAAGTGGTCAGTCCGATCCGCTGGATCATCCGGGTTAAAGCCTTGGCCTGACTGCCATGGGCATGAAACTCGGATTGGTATTTATTCAGCAACAGGATGCAGTTTGGAATGCCAATGATGATGATGAGCGGTGGAATCAGTCCCGAAAGAATCGTGATTTTGTAATGCAGGAGTGCAATGGTCCCCAGCGACCAGATGACACCGATGATGACCACGGTCAGGGAGAACAACACCACGATAAAGGACCTGAAAAATACAAACAGGATCAGGGCTGTGACCAGAATGGCCAGCAGCATGAACATCCGCATTTCAGAAGCTACTTTTCCCGTAATGGCCGTGCGGATGTAAGGCATTCCGGAAAAATGAACAGGCAGTTGGTGTTGCCTGCTGAATTGATCTGCAAGGGAATGAATGGTGTCAACAATCGCAATCCGGTTACGGGTATTGAGCTTGTTTTTATCAAAGGTAATAGCCATCAGGTTCGCTGATGTTTCCTTGTTCATGATGAAGCCCTGGTAAAAAGGAAGCCTGTCCAGGATTGATTTTATGCTGTCCAGTTCCTCCTGGGTGGCGGGTTTTGACCGGAGCAATGGTTTGAGTTCAAATTTTTTCTGCCCCTCATCAACTTCCAGGTTATATATGCCGGCTACGGAAATTACCGCTTCTATTCCGTCAATTTTTTTAATGGAACCGGCAAGCGAATACCAGTCATTGAACTTATCCAGACGGAAAAAATCCGGATCGGTCACGCCGATAACCATAACACTGCCATCTTCTCCGAAAGTGGATTTGAAGTCCAGGTAATCCAGGTAATTTTTATCCCCGGCCGGCAGAATTTTGGCAAATTCATAGGACAGCTGAATTTCACTGGCCCTGTAGGCAAAAAAAACAGTGATCACCCCTGTAATAATCAGAAGCAAAAACTTATTACGAAGGATTATCCTGGCAATTCGTAAAAACATACCCTGCTTTAGGAGGGTAAAAGTAAAAAAAAACTGCCGTAAATGCCTTTAATTTCAAAGTAAAAAGGCCTCCCGGGTGGGAAGCCTTTTCAGGTTTCTAAATTGAATTTATCCTTTTTGCCCGCGCTGATTGATGGCGTAAGACGAAAGCGATTCTTTCAGTTTTAACCGGGCATTGTGTATCCTGATTTTAACTGTTCCCAGAGGAATGGCAAGTGTTTTGGCTATTTCCTCGTACTTGTATCCGTTGTAACTCATCATGAAGGGGGTCTTCAAATTGTCCGACAGGTTTTCAATGGCGTTGTGAATATCTTTCAAAATCAGCCTGGATTCCCCTGTATTCCTGGAGGTATTGCTGGCTGAGTTGATGTAATACTGGTTATCGGTATCATCTGTAAACACCTGGCTGTTGACCAAACGCCTGTAATTATTGATGAAGATATTCCGCATGATGGTGTATAGCCAGCCTTTCATGTTTGTTCCCTGCGCAAATTTTTCATCGTTTTTAAAAGCCTTCAGCATGGTTTCCTGCACCAGATCATCTGCATCATCCATGTTCCGGGTTAATTTAAGCGCATAACCTTTTAAGGGTTTGTAATAGTCGGTTACCTCGTTTTTAAATTTTAATTTATATTCCATTTTGTTTAACGTTTATCGGAAATTATTCCACAAATTTACACTCATTAGATAAGATAAACAAGGAAATGTTTAATTTATTTTATAAAAAGTTAAACAAAATTAAATATTATTGAAAACCAACATATTAAAATGCCAACAAGGGTCATTTAGGATGTTTTTTTCCGGTTTTTTAAAAAAAAGGACCTGAATCAGGCACTGAAAAGAATAAAACCCTGATTCAGGAATCGGGAATGGAATTTAGTGCTGAATTTGTGCAATTAATCAATTACAACAAAAGGTTTTTGTTCAATCATATTTTCCGATGCAATCCGGATGAAATAATTTCCGGAAGGCAGGGATGAGGTGTCAAAAACAAAATCATTAAGTCCGGTGGAACTCTTGTTCTGAAAGGATTGAAATACCTGACCCATACCATTAATGATTTTAAAATGATAATCGGTAATTTTCTTTTCCAGCAGGGAAACAACCAATCGGTCCTGAGCCGGGTTGGGGAATACACTCAGTTGAAGGTGTTCTTTGATGTTTTCAGAAACGCCCACGCTGCCACCGGAATATTTCGCAATAAAAACTCTCCAGTAAAAATTCGGGGAATTAAATGTAGTCGGAGGAACCGTGTTCACCTGGATAGTGGCCGTATAGTTACCGGCCACCACCAGGTCTCCATTGGGGGAAGCCAAAATAGCCCTGCCTTTATCGATTCCTGTACCACCTATGTGTTGACCAAAAAGACCGGTTCCGAATTTATTAAATTTGACAATAAACACATCGGCGACACCATATGAATTGAGGTTAATGCCACTGAACGATGCCGGGCCGGTGGTCGGGCTCTGACTGTAAAAAAATCCAGTCACATAGGAATTTCCATTGGCGTCGGCGGCAATACCAAGGCCTTCATCATGCTGTGTTCCTCCGCCTGGCTTGGCCCATTGAATAGTACCGCCAGTATCATACTTGGCCACAAACATGTTGCCGGCTCCGTTATCCGCAAGCAGAAAGGGACCGAAATGAGCAGGCAAGGTGCTCATACCGCTCGGGGTCGGATAATAAAACCCGGTGATAAATGAATTCCCGCTGTTATCGCAAGAAACGGCATAGGGCTGGTCGTTACCTGTCGCACCGGCATTTTTAACCCAGAGGTTATTACCGAGCGCATCCATCTTGGCCAAAAAAATATCAAAACTGCCATAACTAACCACGGAATTGCTTCCAAAAGCTGCAGTCTGCTTAAAAACACCGGTCATTAAAATATTGCCTGAAGGATCAAAGGCTACATCAAATCCGGCATCTTCATCAGGCCCTCCATAGCGCTGGGCCCAGGCGAAGGTGCCGTTGGTGTTGAATTTAGTCAGAAAAATTCCCGGCGTGGTATCAATTACCTGTATCGCGTCAAAAAGAGTGCTGTCCATAAAGGCACCGGTGATCACGAAGTTCCCGGCTCCGTCACCCTTGAGGGAACGGATCACACAGGCGGTTTTGCTGAACAGGGCTTTTGCCATGACGCAATTTCCGTTCGGATCGAATTTAAACAGGAAGGAGTTGTTTGGATTTACAGGAAAAGGGTTGGAGGTTTGATTAAGGGTGTACCCACCAAAGGTTATGGTCGTATTGAAATTCCCGGCTATCCAGATATTGTCATTGTTATCGGTAGCAACCCCGACCACTTCCGAAGTTGAAAACAAACCGCCGCCTGGAATGGCCCATAAGCTGTTTCCGGCGGAATCATACTTGGCTAAAAATACATCGCGGTTGCCGGCCGCAATTGGCGTTAAGGTAGTTGTCCCGAAGGTACACGTGGTTTCGAATTCACCGGTTACAATCAGATTTCCTGAATTGTCACGGGTTATGGCAATGTTCCGGTCTGCACTGCCGCTTCCTCCGCCTGAAACGGCCCATTGCCATTGCTGGGCCTCGGATGGATAATTAAGCAGTAAAATAAACAGCGGGGTGACCAGGTTTTGAAGTGTCATATTCCAGGGATTAGTCAGCAAAGTTAAAAAAATTTATGAAGTTGAAAGACCTTGCTGTATTTTGATGGCATTCCGCTACTGAAATCAGGCATATCCACGGATTTTCAGCGTTGATTTCAGTTGGCGGAAATAACTGGCCCGGCTGTAAAACCTGGAGAAACCACCCGGTGGATGCCTATACGGGTTCCCGTTCCTGCCCTGGACACCAGTATGATTCCATTCATGAAAAATGTTTCCTTAGCTAATGCACTGAGAATGGCAGCCATTTGGCTTTGCCGGTTCATGATTCCGGAAACAGGGGTTTTGATTGATTACCTGGAAAAAAGAAGTTTGTTTAAATCATTGTAAATAAACAAAGTATAAGTTATTAACAAGCAATCAAAATGCGCCAGATGGCACTATTTTTGAGGCATTTAGAAACTTTTTATCCGTTCACCCCCTTTTCTGTATCTTTCACAATAAAATGTAAGTAAAATAATAAATAATCAAAATAAGTCTTGGAAACCAACTGTGAAATTAGTATTTTTACCAGATTAATTACTTGGCACATTCAACCACTGAAACAAACCATTAAATAATTCTTCAAATGACTTCAATCATTACCAGGAAAATGAAAAATAAATACCCCGGAAAAGCCCTGCCGGTAGCCTGTTTGATTACAGTATTCATGATGCTGTCCGTAAGCGGACTGTTTGCGCAGGTGGTCAAATCGGAAAGTTTCGATGGAACGCAATATCCTCC
Source organism: uncultured Flavobacteriaceae bacterium (assembly GCA_964458125.1). Taxonomy (GTDB): domain Bacteria; phylum Bacteroidota; class Bacteroidia; order AKYH767-A; family OLB10; genus CAYWHE01. The sequence goes on from CAYWHE010000090.1 coordinate 13,684, forward strand.
TCTTGGCTGGAGTGGCGGAAAACTGGGTGGAACGGATTTGAATAATTATACCGAGCGGGTAACGGCTGGTACTGCACCGGTCTGCGCCAATCATTCGGGTGCAGGAATGGTCAGGTACCGTTCCGGTTTCATGTTCAATGCCGGGGAACAATACTTCCTGGCCACCCCGAAATATGACCTGACCAATAACCCGGGAACAGCAACAGTGAGTTTCTGGATGTACAAGGATACGTGGAATACGCTCAAAGACAGTATTACACTTTACGTCAATGATTCGGCAGCAGCAAATGCCAGTAAAGGCAGCATGACCAAGGTAATTGGTCCGTTTTCAAGAGACACTACGGGATTCAATGGCTGGAAACAATATATCGCAGTTATTCCTGCCGGTTATGCCACCTCCTCCGTGCATTTTATTTTTCTCTTCACCAACCGGGAAACATCCGGTGCAGGTGCCAATATTTACATGGATGATTTTTCGGTGCAAACCTATCCCAAGGCCTCCGTACTGGTCAGCAGCGAACTGTATTACCAGGAAATTGCCGATGTGGCCAAAGGACAGACGGATCAGATGGTGGTGGGCATCCGGGTGATCGTGGACGGAGCCGGCGATGGAGCTACCAATTCTTTGCGCGTGGATTCCATTGTGACCAATGCAACCGGAACCAGCAGTATACTCATGGATATTGTTGCCGCGTCTGCCAAATTATGGTACACCAAGGGAACCAATTCGTTTATTGCCAGTGGTAACCAGTTTGGCGTTGGAATAACGCCAACCTATTTCCGGGATAAATTTACCCAGGCGGCTTTCTTCCTGGAAAACGGAGAAAATTATTTCTGGCTCTCCTACAGTACAACTGCCGGAGCAACTTCAGGTAACTGCATTGATGCCGATTTCAACGGCATCTACTACCGAGTCCCGGGCTATGCCGGAGCGGATACCTCACGGGTTCCGATCGTTTCTTCCCTGGTGGGCTGCCGTCAGATTGACGTGGCCTTGTGCAACGGGGTGATTCCGACCCTTTCCGTTGGAACCTCCTGGCTTGGTGGATCCTATACCAATAACGATTATGTCAACCGGGTTTACTTCCGCGCACAAAACTCTATCACTCCCTCTTATCCCTATATCGATAACCAATGGAATGATCTGGGTCCTAATGTAGCGCCCTGGAACGGCGGACCTGCCCCGTTCACCAAACATCCACCCGATTATCAACAGTTCTCACAGACGCCGAGTGCGCCTCTTCACAATAATATTACAGCCATTCTGGTGCAGGGCCAGACCTATACGGCTCCTGCTCTTGTTGCCGGAAATCCTGTTGGCGCCGGTCTTGCCTTGCAATGCGGCACCTGGTCCAGTTCCAATTACATGGCCGCCTGGATTGATTTTAACAAGGACGGTGACCTTCTTGATTTTACGGGAGCTGTTACCGAAAAACTGCATCAAAGCGGTCCCATGAATGCAACGACCTGGACCTTTACGGCTGTTT
>CAYWHE010000091.1:0-15072 GCA_964458125.1 uncultured Flavobacteriaceae bacterium
ACGCTCATCCATAAAATAGATGGGATTTCCCTGGCGCACAAAGGGAGCGTACAGGTCGCTCATCACTTTTTTGGCACGTTCAGACTGGGTTCCGATCACCACCCGGTCGGGTTTCATGAAATCATCCACGGCAAAACCTTCCCTTAAAAATTCCGGATTCGAGATCACGTCAAACTCCACGGTGGCATTCCCTGCTACGGCTGCCCTTACTTTTTCCGCAGTGCCCACCGGCACGGTGCTTTTATTGATGATTATTGCATATTCCCTGATCAGCTTTCCAAGCTGTACGGCAACGCCCAGCACGTAAGACAAATCGGCCGAACCGTCCTCACCCGGAGGGGTAGGCAATGCCAGGAAAATGATCTGGGAAGCGGTAATGGCTTCGGCCAGGTTGGTGGTGAAGGACAGGCGCCCCTGTTTGATGTTGCGTTCGAACAGGATGTCGAGATGCGGTTCGTAAATAGGTATCACCCCGTTACGCATGCTTTCGACTTTTTTCTGATCGATATCCACACAGATGACGTGGTTTCCCATCTCGGCAAAACAGGTTCCGGTGACAAGCCCGACATACCCGGTACCAACAACTGCTATATTCATAGGATTAAAACTATTCTGCCCCTGAGATTAAACGGAACAACCTGTTCCGGTCCATGGCATTCAGGTTATGCTATACTTAAATTTCAGCTTTTTGTTACAAATTCGAGCACAGTATCGCTGATATATTTCAGCTCATCGGTTCCCAGTTCCGTATGCATGGGAAGGGAGATAACCCTGGCGCAAAGATCTTCCGTCACCGGGAAGGCTCCCTTTTTGTAACGTGGATCCATATACGCCTTTTGCAGGTGAAGTGGCACGGGGTAATAAATCATGGCCGGGATGCCCCTGGAGGCCAGGTGTTCACGGAGGGCCTGCCGGTCAACTCCTTTCAGCAGGAGCGTATACTGATGGAAAACATGAGCGCTTTTTTTATCCCGGACCGGTATGCGCAAGGCGGGATGCCCGGCAAATGCCTTGTCATAATAATCAGCGGCGGCCTGCCGGGCATGGGCATACTCATCCAGGTGCTGGAGTTTGATGCGAAGGATGGCGGCCTGTATGCTGTCGAGGCGGGAATTGACTCCTATTTCGTCATGGTAATACTGGACGGACTGCCCATGGTTGGCAATCATCCTGATTTTTTTATCGAGTTCATCGTTATTGGTGAAAATGGCTCCCCCATCCCCGTAACAGCCCAGGTTTTTGGAAGGGAAAAATGAGGTGCAGCCGATGGTGCCGATGGTGCCTGCCTTTTTCTTTGACCCGTCGGCAAAGATATAATCCGCCCCAATGGCCTGGGCCGTATCTTCAATGACGTGAAGTTTATGCTTATTGGCAATGGCCATGATCCGTTCCATATCGGCACACTGTCCGAACAGGTGAACCGGCACCACGGCAACGGTTTTGGGTGTGATGGCCTTTTCAAACGCATCGGGATCGAGGGTAAAGGTTTCGGGGTTCACCTCCACCAGCACCGGTTTCAGCTGAAGCAGGGCGATCACTTCAGCCGTTGCCACATAGGTGAAACTGGCGGTAATGATTTCATCGCCGGGCCGGAAACCCAGAGCCATCATGGCGATCTGCAAGGCATCCGTGCCGTTGGCACAGGGGATGACGTGCTTCACTCCGAGGTATTTTTCCAGGTCAGCCTGAAAGGCCTTCACTTCAGGTCCGTTGATAAAAGCGGAAGAGGCCACCACATCCAGGATGGCCTTGTCTACTTCGGTTTTAATTTTCTCATACTGACCCAGCAGGTCAACCATCTGTAATTTCTTCATAGCCGTTTCCATCGGTCTTATCGGATTTTGTCAAACTGCGAAAATACATATAATTTCGGGGAACGGAGGGAAATAATGCCCGGTTTCTGCTGCGCCTGCCACCTGGTAAATGGTTGCTATCCCATCAAAACCTGCGACCGGTGCAGTTTGCAGCACCAACCGGAGTCTGCAGGAAGGGCGGAAAATACCACAGGAGGCCTGCGAGCCTCCTGTCGTTCAAATCCCCTGAAATCCGGGATAGTATGTCTGAAAGCAAAACCGCTTTCTCACTGTTTGTTTATCCAGCTTTTTGAGCTGCCGGTCTTACGGGACCGGCCTTTCTTTTTCCAGGCTTGCGGGCCGGGAGGTTGGCGGGATCTTACGGGATCCCTTTAGTTTAATGAAAGCTTACGGGCTTCCGGTTTTGCCGGTCTTACGGGACCGGTCTTTTTGTTTTTCCCGGCTTACGGGCCGGGAGGTGGTTGGGATCTTACGGGATCCTTTTAGTTTAGTGAAAGCTTACGGGCTTCCGGTTTTGCCGGTCTTACGGGACCGGTCTTTTTGTTTTTCCCGGCTTACGGGCCGGGGGGGTGGTTGGGATCTTACGGGATCCTTTTGATTTGCTGAAAGCTTACGGTCTTCCGGTTTTTCAAATTTGATGAATCAAAGATATACCGGTGTGCCTGCTTTTACCAACCGGAATTATTATCCGGAAGGTTTTGGGGGTTAAACGGTCAGTTTTGGAATCAAAGGTGTGAATCCCAGGGTAAGCCCTGAACCCATCGCGATTCGCTTCGCGATCGGGATTCATCCGAATGTGATTTTCACTTCGGACTTTGTCCTTGTAAAAGTCAAGTCGAATTGAATAAAGCTAAAGGAAGGGTTGGTTATAATCGAACATTTCATTCAGCTGCTGCATAAATGAATATATTTATGCCATTATTCCATTAAAACCACTACAGCGCGTTGATTTCTTCCGGGGGCTGGAAAACCATGCAGGACAGGGTATACTGAAGAAATCACGTTCCTGCTCACATGGAAAAACCGGTTTGTATTCAGCATCAGTTTTCGAAATCAAAGCATGTTGTTTTCTGTTAAAAAACCCGTGCCATGCTGCTTAAACCAGGCCTAACCCGACACGCCAGAGCTGTTCCGGGAATGCATATGCTCCTGCTGCTGGTTGGCTATTACGGTTGTTTCTTCTCGCTGCTGTCAGCCGATTACATGCCTGTATGGAGCGATGAATTTTTTTATTTCCTCAATGCCCGGTCTTTTTTTGAAAATCATACGCTGCGCGCTTCCCTTTCCTGCACCGGCAGAGGAAGCAGACTGTTTGGAGCCGACGCGCATGGATTTGCTTATTCTTTGCTGCACGGAGGCCTTGCAACCATCACCGGCTGGCGCAGTTCAAATTTTCAGTGGCTCAATATCCTGTTCATCCTGTCGGCCCTGGTCGTTCTTTTTTTTCAAAGTCAATTCACTTTGTACCGGAAAGTCTGGATGAGTATTTCCATTTTGCTTTTCCCAGCCGTTCCGCTGTACCCGTTCACGTTTATGCAGGAATGCCTTCATATGCTGATCGCCATCCTGGCTGGTGTAATATTGTTCCATTTGCATGCCCGGTGTAACAACAGGAACTTTATTATCTTATTTCTTTTGCTGATTCTTGCCGGCAGTTTGTTCCTGTCAACCTGGCTGTTATGGCTGATCGGATTAATCCCGCTCGCAAAAACCAAAAAGCAGCGGTGGTTTTTTATTTTGCTGTTCAGTTTCGGTATTGCAGGGATCCCGGCCGCTTCGGTGTGGCTGACAGAACCAGTAACAAACATATTTTATTCATTTCTGAATCTGTGCCGGAGAGGCGACTTCAGGGAAGCGGCGGTTCTGCTTACAGGAAATTGTCTGGCCAATATAAAATCATTCTTTTTAACTTCCGGAGGAAGCTTTATTTATGCCGTATCCAGGCTGATATTGGTCGCACTGATAGTTTTTACGCTAATCCGCGCCGTTCAGACCCGGTCCGCATTACTGTTTGCTGTCCTGCTGATTGCCGGATGCAACCTGTTCCTGTTTTTCATTTTTTACTATGCAACCGGATGGAGGGATATCCGTATTTTGGGAGGGTTATTTTTTCTCATGATTCCGCCCATCCTGGCAGATAAAACGGGACCATTTCAAATTGGATTAATGGCTGTATTATTGCTGGCTTTTTGTGCCTGCATCCCGGTTACCCGGGATTATACTGACCGGAGAGAGCGCGCTGCATCCGGTTTAACCGGTAAAAAAATGATTGCCTTTCAACAACTGGCAAACCTGGTTGACTCCGGCCAGCCTGTACTTCTGGATTATATTCCAGCCGATTATTCCGCCGATTTGCTGGTGCTTCCGCTTAAAAACAACCGGAACGATCAAATCCGATACATCGTACCCTATTATAAACTCAGCAAAGGCAGCTATGGCTATATCCTTACCAGGAAAGGCAAAAATTTGCCGGATGCCTGATGATCCAAACGGAATATTATTCACTATACAGGCATACCGGTTATCCTGGTAATAACTGACGGTTCCCTGCTGTATTTCTGCCATACGGACCTGATCGATTATTTGCAGCCACCATACCATCGCTGTTCGTGGCTTCCGGACTAAAAACTTCAGCAGTTTCTCCTGGAAAAAACGGTTCTGCTTTACGCATCGTCAATCATGCCGGTTGCAATTTTCGCGGAAAGCAGGCATATGGGGATACTGGGTCCCGGATGCACACTTCCACCGCAGAAAAACAGTCCTTTGATCCGGCTGCTGAAATTGGCATGACGCAGGAAAGCCGCAAACCGGCCGTTAGAACTGTTACCGTAAATGGACCCATAGGCGCTGCTGGTCCGGGCTTCAATGGTACGGGGATCAAATACTTTTTCCACCGCAATCAGCGGACGGATATCCGTTTTCAGCAACCGGCTGAGCTTGCCGATGATATTTTCCCTGGCCTTGCCGATCAGGGCATCCCAGTCCTGCCCCGTATTATTGGGCACATTGATGAGGGTGAACCAGTTTTCACAACCCAGTGGAGCATCGGCCTTCACATGCTTGGAGGTGATGTTGACGTATACGGTTGGATCGTCACAGATGGATTTATGCCCGAAAATGTACCGGAATTCATTCTCGTAATCGGCACTGAAAAAAATGTTGTGCAGTCCAAGCTCCTTAAAATCATGTTTAACGCCCCAATAAAAAATAATTCCGGAACTGGATTTGGGCTGATTTAAAATAAACTCAGGCCGTTTGACTGCCGGCATGAGTTTATGATAGGTGTTGAACACATCCATATTACTGACCACCACATCGGCATTGTACATTCCCTGCCCGGTCTTTACACCGGTGGCTCTCCCCCTTTCCGTGCTGATTTCCGTCACCTTCTCATTAAACCGGTAGGTAATGCCCAGGTCCTTTCCCAGATCAAACATGGAACGGGTAATATCAAACATGCCATTGGCCGGCAGGTAGGCCCCCTGGTTGATCTCCAGGTGGGGAATCACGTTCAGCGTGGCCGGGGCCAGAAACGGACTGGATCCGTTATAGGTGGCGTAACGGTTAAAAATCTGAGTCAGTCGTTTGTCCCTGAAGGAGGCTTGGTTCACTTCATTCATGGTTTTATTCGACTGCAGGCGTGAAAAATTAACCATGCCCCGGAACACGCTTCGTGTAAAATAATGTTTGAATTTATGAAGGGAATTGTATAGAAAAACATCGGCCGTCAGCTCATACTTTTTTTCCACATCATCCAGGTAACTGTCAATAGTTTCCAGTGAATCACTCGTATGTTTGGACATTTCCTCCGCAAAACCCTTCCGGCTATACGGTGCATCGAGTACGGATCCATCCTCAAAAAAATAACGGTACACCGGGTCGAGGTGGATATACCGGTAATAATCGCGTGGATTTTTTCCCGACAGGTGGAAGAGTTCATCCAGAAAACGGGGCATGGTAAACACGGACGGACCCAGATCGAAACGATAGCCGTCCACCCATTCTTCCGACAATTTTCCACCGGGGAAACCGTTGGCTTCAAATACGGTTACCTCGTACCCTTTATGGACGAGCCTGATGGAAGCGGCCAAGCCGGCTACACCGGTACCGATGACGATGGCCTTTTTCCTTGGTTTAAGGGAATTCATATTTTATGGTATTCAAACAGGGAAGGGATTTGATTTTTACCTGAGCCCCTAATTAATCTTCAGGTCACTGACTTCCCGGTTATGCAGACCGTATTTCTTCATGGTATCGATCATGGGCCCGGTTACAAAATTCAGGAAGTTGCGGCTGTAGCGGGTGGACACGGCCTCCCCGGTAAAGATGCGGGTGAGCTGTGTGCGCATCATGGGTGCAATCATGCGGCCGAAGGCGGTGTCCATGCGATCCTGACCGATGTAAAACAGGGTGAACAAACGTCCGGTGTACCAGGTATTAATAACCTTTTGCCACATACGAAGATCAGTGAACCTTGTATTTTCATAGTGCTTAAGCGCAGATTCAGATCCGTCGAAAATGGCATAGGCCAGATCCCGCCCGCTCTTCATGGCCAGGTAAAGCCCCGTGGAAAAAATCGGGTCCAGGAAACCGGATGCATCCCCCACCATGGCCCAGCCCGGACCGTACATCTTATCAGAGATCAGCTGGTAATTCGTATATTTGGTCACACCGGTGAGTCTTTTTGAACCTTCCGTAAATTTTTTCATCAGCGGTTCCCGGGCGATGAATCCGTCATACTGCTCCTCCGGTGTTTTTCCGTACTGGTTGAGGTGCTGCTGGTCTACCACGATGCCGACGGAAATCCGGCCAGGCAGTGGAATTCTCCAGGACCATCCCTTGGTCATACGGTGCAGGTTGATGTTTCCGTTTTTCGTTTTATGCGTTTCGGTGACATGTGCAAACAGGGCCGTGTCCTTTCTATCCCCAATGCGGGACGGGACATCCAGCAGGCGCGCAAAAATCCTGGCCCTGCCGGTGGCGTCTACAATCAGATCGGGCTGGCCTTTAAAGAAATCCCCGCAGGCATCGATGGTTTCTTTGGACAGCAACACCTGCTTTTCAGGACTTCCCTTTTCCACTTTGGCGATGACGTGCCAGATGTGCACCCCGGACTGGATGGCAGCATCCATGACGGCCTGGTCAAACTTATCCCGGGGAGTATTATAGGCATAGTCCGGCATTTTTCCCCTTCCCATGGAAAATGGGGCATCGTTTTCGAACTCCTGGTCCATCCAGACCGAAGCGCCCGGTTTAAAGGTACTGAACTTCCTCACTTCATCCTCAATGCCCACCTCCCGGATGATCGGAATAATGGCGGGCAGCAGGGATTCTCCTACAATCAGTTCAGGACGAACATCGGAGTGAAACATGCCCACCTGGTAACCCTTTCGGGATAGCAGGGTTCCCAGTGTCGCCCCGCCTGGTCCTCCGCCGATGATGGCAATTGTTTTAATTTTCTTAGTCATTCCCAACCGATTTACTGCTGACGTGTTTGCTATTCATATTTCCAAAGAGCCTGCAAAAATAACAGAATGCCATCATTTGAAAAATATCCTGATAAAGATCAGTTTCCTGATCGCACCTTCGATACGATAGTTTCCTGATAAACAACGCTGTCCCAAGCTGGTACCAAAACCATTCCGATGATGTCGACCACATCAACGGACCATAGCCGGACCGGATCTTCCGGAATGTTCATTGAACAACATACCAATTCCCCGTGTCCGGAGTTGTTCACTTTTAATTTAGACGTCAACTAAAACAAAGCACTTATCTTTGCGCCAAAATTCAGACAGTGAAAAAAATCCTTATCGCCAACCGCGGTGAAATTGCCCTCCGGATCATGCGAAGCGCAAGGGAAATGGGCATACAGACGGTTGCGGTTTACAGTGACGCCGACCGCCGTTCGCCTCATGTCCGGTATGCAGATGAAGCTGTCTGCCTGGGGCCGTCCCCATCTTCCCAGTCCTACCTGGTGTTCGGGAAAATCATCGAAGCTGCCCGGTCAACAGGTGCAGAAGGCATACACCCGGGTTATGGATTTTTATCGGAAAACGCGGCTTTCGCCCGTGCAGTCAAGGCGGCAGGGCTGATCCTGATCGGGCCCTCCCCGGAATCGATGGAAATCATGGGCAGCAAGCTGGCCGCCAAGGAAGCGGTTAAGAAATACAACATCCCCATGGTTCCGGGAACGGATCATGCCATTACGGAAATGGCGGAAGCCAGGAACATCGCTGCGAAGGTCGGATTTCCGATACTGATTAAAGCTTCGGCAGGCGGAGGAGGAAAAGGCATGCGCATTGTGGAAAGTGCCGGACAGTTTGAAGAAATGCTGAAAATGGCCATCAGCGAGGCGACCTCTTCGTTCGGTGACGGATCGGTTTTTATTGAGCAATACATCTCCTCTCCGCGTCATATTGAAATACAGGTTCTCGGGGATATGCAAGGGCACATCGTACACCTGTTTGAACGGGAATGTTCCATTCAGCGAAGGCACCAGAAAGTCGTGGAGGAAGCGCCCTCTTCCGTTTTGACGCCTGAAATACGTGCTGAAATGGGACGATGTGCCGTTATGGTGGCCAAAGCCTGTAACTATGTCGGGGCCGGAACGGTTGAATTTCTCCTTGATGAAAATAAGAATTTCTACTTCCTCGAAATGAACACCCGCCTGCAGGTGGAGCACCCCGTAACCGAACTGATTACGGGCCTGGACCTGGTCAAGGAGCAGATCAACATTGCCCGGGGCCTGCCGTTGTCCTTTCAGCAGCAGGATCTGCAGATCCGGGGACATGCCCTGGAGGTTCGCGTGTATGCCGAAGACCCGGCCCGCCATTTTTTACCCGATACCGGCACCTTCAGCAATTATCAAACGCCACAGGGCCCCGGTGTGCGGCTGGATGACGGTTTTGAAGAGGGTATGGAAATTCCCATTTTTTATGATCCGATGATTTCCAAACTGATCACTTATGGCAAGGACAGGCAGGAAGCGATTGAGCGGATGATCCGTGCCATTGATGAGTATACGATAACAGGCGTGGAAACCACGCTGCCGTTTGGCCGGTTTGTGATGCAGCACGAAGCCTTCCGGTCGGGGAATTTCGATACCCATTTTGTGAATCAGTATTTCAATGCGGAACTTCTCGAAGGGGAAAACAAGCCGGATGAGCTCATTGCAGCCACCATGGCAGCCAGCCTTTTCAAGGCCCGGGAGCATTCCGTGGTTCAAAAGGATTCTGTTGAGCCGGCCAGACCGGTATCCTCCTGGAAAAAAAACCGCCTCGCATGAATACTTTTTTTATTCAAACAAACAGGCATTAGGTTTTAATGACGATACAAGGTAATGGCCGGATGTTTATCCGATTCCTGTTCTTCATGTTTTTCTGCCTGGTCAGCATGAAGGGATTGGCGCAGGCACCAGACAGTTCACAAAAGCTGCCCGTAACCATTTACCACGGTGATACGATCCCGCTGGTCAACCTTCCCACGATCGACATTATTGCCGCCATGAGCCCGGTTGCCGCACAAAAATTCAACCAGTACTATAAACTCCGCAGGGACGTTTTAAAAGCTTATCCCTATGCGAAACTGGCCGGAGTCAAACTGAAGGAAATCAATCATACGCTGTCCTCCCTGTCGACGGAAAAAGCAAAGCGGGCCTATATCAAACGAACCGAAAAGGAACTGAAGGAACAATTCGAGAAAGACCTGAAGAACCTCACCATCACCCAGGGAAAAATTTTAATCAAACTCATCGACCGGGAGACCGGCAACACCTCCTATACCCTGGTGAAGGAATTACGGGGCGGGTTCCAGGCTTTTATATGGCAGGGTGTGGCCAAACTGTTCAGCAGCAACCTGAAGGCTGAATACGATGCCGAAGGACAGGATCAGTTGATTGAAGTGATTGTAAAAGGAATTGAAAACGGCGATATCCCGCTAACGAAATGAGGGATCCTGTTCAATACGACTGATCTGAAACGCTTTTGCATGTCGATCTGCAAATCGTTCACTTTCAATTAACAAGACTTTGTTAATAAATAAACCCCTCCCGATAACCTTCTGCTATCGACAAAAAACGTAATTTTAGCAGTCTGTATTTGAAGGCCTAAACTCATCTTTACCGAACCGGATTTCTTAATGAAGATCACCTATTACGGACATTCCTGCTTTGCCGTAGAAACAGGAGGCAGCGTGCTGTTGTTTGACCCTTTTATCACCCCCAATCCATTGGCTTCGCAAATTGATGTGGCCGGTCTGAGGGCCGACTACATTTTGATATCACACGGTCATGATGACCATATTGCTGATGCTGTCACACTGGCCAAAAAGACGGGTGCAACGGTGATTTCCAACTTTGAAATCACCAATTGGTTAAACGGACAGGGGGTAACCAAAACCCATCCCATGAATACCGGAGGTCACTGGTTTTTTGATTTCGGCAAAGTCAAATGCGTGCATGCCGTTCACTCCAGTTCACTGCCCGACGGATCCTATGGGGGCAATCCCATGGGATTCCTGCTGGAGGCTACCGAAGGAAATTTTTACTATGCCGGTGATACGGCATTGACCTATGACATGAAACTCATTGGTGATTACAAGCAGATACAATTTGCCTTTCTGCCTATCGGCAATAACTTTACCATGGGCATAGACAATGCCATACTGGCCGCATCGTTTATTAAATGTGAACAGATCATCGGCATGCATTACGATACCTTCAGTTATATTAAAATTGACCACCAGGAAGCTGTTGAAAAATTCAACCGTGCCGGAAAACAACTGCATTTGATTAAAATCGGTGATACAATCCGTATATGAAAGTTAACCCTCATCAAACATGAACCCAACAAAACTTCACTTTCTGCCTGCACTATTGTTCATCCTGCTGATCAACTGGAGTTGTAAAAAATCGGTGTACAACCAGCTCACCGAAGATGAAATGCAATGGCTGACCTACAAAGTTGGAGACCGGATGATTTTCAGCGTATCCGGAACTGTCAGGGACACCTTTGATATCGTCAGCCGCGACCGGGGCTATATCAAGGACAAGCCTTATTACAACGAAGCCGCCTCCACCAATTTCGTTAAGCTGAACGACACCCTGGGCGGAAACAAACTCGGGTTGGTTCACCTGGCCAAGGATAACGACAACCGTTTCAGCGTATCCATTGCCTTTCCTCATTTTCATAAACGTGCCGACATCACCGACATGACCCCATTGCCTTTCGACACCATCAACGGCATTCCCTTTCCGGATGTGTATATCGTTCAGGCCGATACCTTTCTGACTTCGGTCAACGATTTTATCTGGAAGGTTTATTATTCAAAGGTTGCCGGCTTCGTCAAACTGGAAGACATCTACGGCCGCACCTGGTACAAAACAAATTAAACAACAAACAAACCATGGCTAAAATAATTTCCATTGCAAACCAAAAAGGCGGTGTCGGCAAAACAACGACTGCCATTAATCTGGCGGCCAGCCTGGCTGTACTGGAATACAAAACCCTGCTGGTCGATGCCGATCCTCAGGCCAACAGTACCTCCGGGGTGGGATTCGATCCGAGGAACATCAAAACCAGCCTGTACGAATGCATCATCAATGAGGTGGAACCGAAAGATATCATCCTGGCTACACGTACGCCCAATCTCTACCTGCTCCCTTCCCATATCGACCTGGTCGGAGCAGAAATAGAAATGATCAACCTGCCCAACCGGGAAAAAATGGCGAAAATGGTTTTTGATAAAATCAGCAAGGACTATGATTTCATCATCATCGACTGCTCCCCGTCACTGGGCCTTGTCACCATCAATGCACTGACGGCGTCCAACTCCGTCATTGTACCTGTACAGTGCGAGTACTTTGCACTGGAAGGACTGGGCAAGTTGCTGAACACCATTAAAATTGTGCAAACGCGTCTGAATCCCGGGCTGGAAATTGAAGGCATTCTGCTGACGATGTACGACAGCCGGCTTCGCCTGTCGAACCAGGTGGTGGAAGAAGTCAAAACCCATTTTCAGCAAATGGTTTTCGATACGATCATCCAGCGCAATACCAAACTGGGAGAGGCCCCCAGTTTTGGCGAAACCATCATTATGCATGATGCAGCCTGCAAAGGATCAGTGAATTACCTGAACCTGGCCAGGGAGATTCTTCAAAAAAATAAAATGACCGACATTTCCCTCGAGGAAAAGCTGCTTCATCCCAAAGAAGTGGAACAGATCCGGTTGAATTAAGCTTAAAAAAACGAATACTAAACCTGATAGCCAAATGAGCAGCGTCAAACGAAATGCACTGGGGCGGGGCCTGAGTGCCCTGCTGGAGAATCCTGAAACAGATGTCACCAGCCGCGCCTCCGTCAGCGGAGGAACGGCCCTGGCCGGCTCGGTCAGCGTGCTCCTGCTGAGTCATATTGAAGTCAATCCCTTTCAGCCACGTACGGCGTTTGAACCGGCGGCCCTCGAGGAACTTGCCGGCAGCATACGGCAGCATGGCATCATACAACCCATTACTGTCCGGAAATTAGGATTCGACAAGTATCAGATCATTTCAGGTGAACGCAGGTTCAGGGCCTCGCAGATGGCCGGACTGGAAAGCATTCCGGCCTATATACGGATTGCCAATGACCAGGGAATGCTGGAAATGGCCCTGGTGGAAAACATACAGCGGGAAAACCTGAATGCATTGGAGGTGGCCATCGGGTATAAGAGACTGATCGATGAATGTTCGCTTTCGCAGGAGGAACTGGCGGTCAAGGTGGGAAAGGACAGAAGCACCGTAACCAACTACCTTCGCCTGCTGAAACTCCCTCCGCAGATTCAGAAAGCCCTGATGGAAAACGTGATTTCGATGGGCCATGCGCGTGCCATACTCGCTGCCGATGAGGTCACCATGCAACTTAAAATTTTTCATGACATCGTGGCGGATAAACTTTCCGTCAGAAGTACGGAGGCCTTGTTGAAAAAGCCTGTCCGGGACCAGACAAAGAAAAATGTCTCTTCCCTGCCCTTTGAATATAAACGCATACAGGATCAGCTGGCCAGGCGGTATGAAACCCGGGTGGAGCTCAAACCGGATAAAACCGGTGGAGGAAAAATTATCATGACCTATTTTTCCAAAGATGATTTCGACCGCCTGCTCGACCTGCTGGATGATTAAACCCGGCATTTCCCTTATCCCTTGAATCCGAAAATTCAATTTTTATGGCTGATCATGCTCCTCCTGCTGCTGCCCGTCCTGCATGTCGATGCACAGGGTCAACAGGAGCCGGCCGACAGCATTAAAAAGCCGGATGAGCATAGCCCGGGGTTGGCCGTGCTGATGTCAACCGTTCTGCCCGGAGCCGGACAGGTTTACAATAAAAAATACTGGAAGGTTCCGATCCTTTATGCCGGCTTTGCAGCCTGTGGGTATTTTATCCATTTCAACAACGTCAATTACAGGAAGTACCATAAAGCCTATCTGAAACGAGCGGATGGTGACAGCACCACGGTGGATGAATTTACCGGCATTTATACGGAAAGCAACCTGCTTGATCTGAAAGATTATTACCGCAGGAACAGGGATCTGACCATCATCATAACGGCTGCCGTATATGTCATGAATTTGCTGGATGCCTATGTGGACGCCCACCTGTTTAATTTCAACGTGAATGACAACCTGAGCATGCGCGTGATGCCTGACTGGCGCATGGGAGCCAACGGCTCGGCCACAGCAGGCGTTCACCTGAACCTTACTTTCCGCTGACTTGTTATGCGCATCGCACTGATCGGTCATGGTAAAATGGGTAAGGAAGTGGAAGCGCTGGCCCTGGAAAATGGTCATGTCATCACGTTGATCATTGATGCGCATAATACGGCTGATCTTCACCGTGAGAATCTCGGGAAAGTTGATGTGGCGATTGAGTTTACCCGTCCCGAAACCGTTATTGCGAACCTGGAAGCCTGCCTGCATGCCGGTATTCCGGTGGTGACAGGAACCACGGGATGGTACGAAAAAACGGCAGAAGTCAGGGATAAATTCCTGAATGCAGGGGGTACGTTATTATACGCTTCCAATTTCAGCCTTGGCGTGC
The DNA here is from genome assembly GCA_964458125.1 of uncultured Flavobacteriaceae bacterium. GTDB lineage: Bacteria > Bacteroidota > Bacteroidia > AKYH767-A > OLB10 > CAYWHE01. The sequence continues at coordinate 13,889 of CAYWHE010000091.1, forward strand.
AGTTGTTTTTCAAGGTCAATCAATTGCTGGCCCGCTTCATGCGGAATCTGCCGGAGTACAGCCTTTCCATCCGTGAAACCCATCATCTTCAGAAACTGGATAAACCCAGCGGAACGGCCATTACGCTTGCCGAGGATATACGGACAGCCAATCCGGGTAAAAAAAACTGGCAATCAGCCGGTGATGGGCCAGGCCTTGACCAGACGGTGATCCCGGTTTATTCTTACCGCCAGGAAGGAGTGACCGGCCTGCATGAGGTGGAGTACAAGTCAGCCATCGATGCCATCACCATAAAACATGAAGCCTTTAACCGGAAAGGGTTTGCTTCCGGCGCACTCATGGCCGCCGGATGGGTGAAGGACAAAAAAGGCGTTTTCACGATGGAGGACTTCGTCCGCGAACGCCTCCTTGCCTGATTTATTCATGATTCCTCCTGCTGAATGAGAAAATAAGTACCTTCGGCTGTTTTTTAAAAAACCGGCCGGAAAATAACTTTAAGGCTGACCTTGCGTTTAAAAATTCTATAAAATCCGAATACTATGAACTGGAAATTCTGGAAAAGCAGTGGCAGGAAAAGCAAAACACGGGAGTGGATTGATGCCCTCATTTTTGCTGTCATTGCAGCAACCATTATCCGCACCTTTTTTATCGAGGCTTTCACTATACCCACCCCGTCCATGGAGAAATCCCTGCTGGTCGGTGATTTTCTTTTTGTCAGCAAGATCAGTTATGGTGCGCGCACACCCATGACTCCCCTGTCCTTTCCCTTCGCGCACCAGGAAATGCCCATCTTCGGAGGGAAATCCTATTCGGAACTGATCAAACTTCCATATTACCGGCTGCCGGGTTTTTCCAAAATCAAAAACAACGACATCGTGGTTTTCAATTATCCCATGGAAGATGACCGCCCTGTAGATAAGCAGACCCATTACATCAAACGCTGCATCGGCATCCCGGGCGACAGCCTGAAAATTATTGACCGTCAGGTATTCATCAACAGCAAAGCCGCAGATTTCCCTGAAACGGGACAGTTCACTTTTGAGGTGAAAACCGACGGGAGCAACATCAACAAGACGGCACTTGAAAAATTAGACATCACCGAAGGTGGTCCGGCTTTCAGCATGGACAGATATCGTTACCTGATGACGAAGAAAGCCAGTGAAGAAGTTTCCAGGATGAGAAAT
>CAYWHE010000092.1:0-15054 GCA_964458125.1 uncultured Flavobacteriaceae bacterium
GTCCTCACAAACGATGAAATTGGAATTTGTTTTACATTTACAGAGCAATGAATCTGAATAATATTTATTTTTTCACTGCTACTATACAGGGGTGGAAACATTTACTGAAGGATGATCCATACAAAGATATTATTATTGGTTCACTGAAATATTTAAGTGAAAAAGAATTAATTAATGTGTATGCCTTTGTAATTATGCCTAATCACATTCATTTGATTTGGGAAATGCTTGGTAAAAACGGGAAAGAAATGCCTTACGAGTCATTCATGAAAGCTACCTCGCACCAGTTTCTTGCAAAATTGCGCAGGGAAAATCCTGAATTGCTTTTACAATATAAGGTTGAGTACGATGATTCACGACAGCACCGTTTTTGGAAAAGGGATGCATTACCCGTGGAGTTATATTCGGATAAAGTATTTGAACAGAAGTTTGATTATATTCACAATAACCCTGTTCAGGAACGATGGAACTTAGCCGATGAGCCCACTGATTACAAATATTCATCCGCCAAATTTTATGAAACCGAAATTGATGAGTTCGGATTTCTTAAACACTTTTCGGTATGGCAATAATGATTTCAGCTCCGATGCCATCGTTTGTGAGGACACAAACGATGGCAAAGGAAATTGATGAGTTCGGATTTCTTAAACACTTTTCGGTATGGCAATAATGATTTCAGCTCCGATGCCATCGTTTGTGAGGACACAAACGATGGCAAAGGAAATTGATGAGTTTGGATTTCTTAAACACTATCCGGTATGGCAATAATGATTTCATCTCCGATCGCATCGTTTGTGAGGACACAAACGATGGCGAAGGACATAAACGATGGTGAAAAATTTTATGAAACTGAAATTGATGAGTTCGGATTTCTTAAACACTTTTCGGTATGGCAATAATGATTTCAGCTCCGATTACATCGTTTGTGAGGACACAAACGATGGCGAAAAAAAATTGACATAACCTGATACAATCAGTATTATTGCCATGTAAAACAGGTTACTCATGAAGAAAATATTTTTTATTCCGGCCGGAATAATTCTATTATGGATGATTCCATCGCTGATGAACGCCCAGTTACAAAAAAATGAAACCGTCAGCATCCGCACCCGGATCTATTGTGATCATTGCCTGCATTGTGAGTCCTGCAGCGCACGGATCATCCGGTTTGTCTATGCCGTCAAGGGAACGAAAAAAGCGAGCGTCAACCCCAAAGAGGAACTCATCACCGTAACCTTCGATCCGGGGAAAACCAGCCTGGTAAAAATCCGGGAGGCCGTCAATGCAGCCGGGTTTGAGGCCGATGACAGCAAACCCACGGCTGAAGCCGTTCAACAACTGGACGGCTGTTGCCGGAAAAGCAACTGATAAGGAGTTTAAGTGAAAGAAGCCGTTGAATTTCTCAGGCCGGGTTCAGCGCATCCCATCCCCTGGCTTTTACCGGGTGGACCCGTCCGCCTTTATCAATGAGCATGCGGCCATAATCCGGGGAAGTGATATGGCCGATGAGGTGAACGTCTTTTAATGTTTTAATTTTTTCGAAGTCGGCAAGGGAAACCGTAAACAACAATTCATAATCCTCGCCCCCATTCAAGGCACAGGTTACGGGATTCAGGTTGAACTCCTCCGCCAGTTCTGCCGCCTTGACATCGATGGGGATTTTTTCTTCAAACAACTGGCAGCCTGTACCGGAGGAACTGCAAAGATGGAGGATTTCGGAAGCCAGTCCGTCGGAGATGTCGATCATGGATGTCGGGAGGACGCCTGCCTGGGCCAGCGCTTCCACCACATCGCGGCGGGGCTCGGGTTTGAGCTGCCGTTCCAGGAGGTAATCGTAACCGCTCAGATCGGGTTGCATCCGGGGGTTACTCAAAAACACCTGCTTTTCCCGGTTCAGCAGTTGAAGCCCCAGGTAGGCTGCGCCCAGGTCGCCGGAAACGCATATCAGGTCGGTTTCTTTCGCCCCGTTTCGATATACCAGTTCCTTTTCCTCCGCCATGCCTATGGCTGTGATGCTGATGATTAGCCCTGAAGGAGAAGCCGTGGTATCACCGCCTACCAGGTCCACACCATATTTTTCACAGGCGATTTGAATGCCGGCGTAAAGTTCCTCCACGGCTTCTAAAGAATACCGGCTGGACAGGGCCAGACTAACCGTCAACTGGTAAGGCCGGGCATTCATGGCATATATATCGGAAATATTTACAACCACTGCCTTGTAACCCAAATGCTTAAGAGGACAATAGACCAGGTCAAAATGAACTCCTTCCACCAGCATATCCGTTGAAACAACCACCTTTTTGCCACCGGGATCTATTACTGCGGCGTCATCCCCGATACCGCACAGGGTACTTTTATTTTTAATTTTGGTACTTTCCCTGATGGCATCAATCAATCCGAATTCACCTAAGGCGCTGATTTCTGTGCGGTTATCCCTGTTTTCAAACATGCCCCGTTGCTTTTGGGTCAAAAATAATGCAAAATCCTAACAATCACCGAAATAGATTGTTATTACCCATGCAAACCGGAAATTTCAGCAAATGAGGCAGTTGCCATTGGATGAGGCTCATTTTTTAGCTATCTTTGCAGAAGTTTTCAACAGTTATTCATTATAAATGATTACGATAACCGAAACAGCGAAAACCAAGCTGGACGACCTGAGAAAAACATCCCATTATGACGAGCAGTATTTCGTGCGGGTGGGTGTAGCCGGAGGCGGTTGCAGTGGACTGACATACGAACTTAATTTCGACAATAACCTGAAACCCGAAGATAAGGTGTTTGAAGATAAGGGAGTGAAAATCGTCTGCGACAAAAAAAGTTTCCTCTATCTTATTGGAACCGAATTACAGTTTACAGACGGTCTGAACGGAAAAGGGTTTGTCTTTAATAATCCGAATGCCTCCCGAACCTGTGGCTGTGGAGAGAGTTTCTCTGTTTAGCAGGTTTAGAAAAAGGAAAAAGAACAAAAACCGATAACCTGCTCATGATACATTGGAAAATCAGTCAAGAACAAAAAACCATGCATTCAGGCTATATCATCCAGGAAAATTGTTGAGAATACCCGGCAGTTTTTTTTTGCCCCGTTTTCAAGTTTAGAACAATTCTAATTAAGCAATTAAATCATACGATGTCAGACGATCAGAAAATACTGGATAACATCGCACAGGCCGATTACAAATGGGGCTTTGTCAGCAACATTGAGTCGGATAACGCTCCGATGGGTTTATCGGAAGACATCATCCGTTTTATTTCCAAAAAGAAGAATGAACCGTCCTGGCTGCTCGCATGGAGGCTGAAGGCATACCGCCACTGGCTGACCATGACAGAGCCCACCTGGCCCAATGTGCATTATCCGAAGATTGATTTTCAAAACATCATTTACTATTCGGCTCCAAAGCCACGAAAGACGTTAAACAGCCTGGATGAAGTGGATCCGGAAATCAGGGCCACCTTTGATAAGCTGGGAATTTCGCTGGAAGAACAGAAGCGTCTGTCCGGAGTCGCAGTTGATGCGGTTATCGACAGTGTTTCGGTAAAGACCACCTTCCGGGAGGAGCTTGCAAAACTCGGAATTATTTTCTCCTCCTTCAGCGAAGCCGTCCAGGAACACCCCGACCTGATAAAAGAGTATCTCGGATCTGTGGTGCCGATGACGGATAATTTTTATGCCGCATTGAACAGCGCTGTCTTCACCGACGGTTCATTTTGTTATATCCCGAAGGGGGTGCGTTGCCCGATGGAGTTGTCCACCTATTTCCGGATCAATTCAGCGGGTACCGGGCAATTTGAACGTACGCTGATTATTGCTGACGAAGGCTCCTACGTCAGCTACCTCGAAGGATGCACCGCTCCCATGCGGGATGAAAACCAGTTGCATGCGGCCGTGGTGGAGATCTATGCCCACCGCCAGGCCCAGGTAAAATATTCCACGGTACAGAACTGGTATCCGGGAGATAAGGAAGGAAAAGGGGGCATCTATAATTTCGTCACCAAGCGGGGATTGTGTGCCGCCGAACATGCCAAAATCAGCTGGACACAGGTGGAAACCGGTTCGGCCATTACCTGGAAATACCCCAGCGTGATTCTGAAGGGTGATCATTCCATCGGGGAGTTTTATTCCGTGGCCGTCACCAATAACCATCAGCAGGCCGATACCGGGACCAAGATGATTCACCTGGGACGTCATACACGAAGTACGATCATCTCCAAGGGCATCAGCGGGGGAAAAAGCCAGAACAGCTACCGGGGTCTGGTGCGGATAGGCAAAAAAGCCGACCAGGCCCGTAATTTTTCCCAGTGCGATTCCTTGTTGCTGGGCGACAGATGCGGTGCGCATACCTTTCCGTACCTGGAATGCGCCAACAACTCAGCCCGTGTGGAACACGAAGCCACCACCTCCAAGGTAGGCGAAGACCAGATATTTTACTGCAACCAGCGGGGCATTTCCACCGAAGATGCCGTAGGCCTTATTGTAAACGGTTACTGCAAGGAGGTGTTTAACCAGCTGCCCATGGAATTTGCCGTTGAAGCCCAGAAATTGCTCGCCATTTCATTGGAGGGATCGGTGGGGTAATTATTCCGTTCAGGCGTTCAGAAGTTTGAAACCCGGATCCTATATGCTGAAAACACTTCTTCTGAAGGAAAATTCAAAAACCAGATTCCGAATGCCTGCGGTTAAAGGATATTATGATTTGAAAGTTTGGAAGAAGGCCGGAATATGAAATGCCGGTATAAATAAATGGCTACTGGAAAAATTAAAACCTATGACTTTATTCTGACGGATCTGATGAGAAGTGCCGGCATATCCATGATGGCCCATATTGCAGCGGGTTTTGGCCGTAAAGGGAACCGGGAATTCTTTCCATGCCTGTCCATTTCTCATAGGTCGCTTGCTGAACCGCAATGCCGCCGCTATGAAGGGCTTGAGCTGAATGATCTCAACCCGGCTGATTTTGAAAAAATGAACCTTCAGCCTGAAGAGGTGCCTGGCATGTTCACCAGTTTAATGACTGCCTCTCAAAATCAGGTTTCAAAAACAAAAAATACTCCTGAACATTCAACTATAAAACTCACGAACTGATTTATCAATACCTATTAAACCTTTGAACCTGAATGATGCTTAAAATAAAAAACCTGCATGCCAGGGTAAACGACAAACAAATCCTGGCCGGACTTTCGTTAACGGTTAACCCCGGCGAAGTACATGCCATCATGGGTCCGAACGGATCGGGCAAGAGTACCCTGGCTTCCGTGCTGGCGGGAAAAGATGCCTATGAGGTGACGGAAGGAGAAGTTACCTATAAGGGAAAGAACCTCCTGGAACTCTCACCCGAGGAACGCGCACGGGAAGGTGTCTTCCTGGCCTTCCAATATCCCATAGAAATTCCCGGCGTCAGCAATGCGAACTTTTTGAAAACGGCCGTTAATGAAGTGCGCAGGCATAAAGGGCTTCAGCCATACGATTCCAAGGAGTTCCTGGTGAAGATGAAAGAAAAGATGGCCCTGGTGGAGATGGATAAAGCCATGACGCAACGTTCCGTCAATGAAGGCTTCAGCGGAGGGGAGAAAAAGAGAAACGAAATTTTCCAGATGGCCATGCTCGATCCGGTATTATGCATCCTTGATGAAACCGACTCCGGCCTCGACATTGACGCCCTGCGTATTGTAGCCAATGGGGTGAATGCCCTGCGGGATCAACAACGTTCCTTTATTGTCATCACACACTACCAGCGGTTGCTGGATTACATCGTACCCGATTTTGTACACGTGCTGAGCAAGGGTCGTATCGTGAAAAGCGGTACCCGCGAACTGGCGCTTGAACTGGAAGAAAAGGGTTATGACTGGATCAAAGAAGAACAATCCTTAAACAATTGAACCAACAGGCAGGCGTGAGCGATAATAAAATGACCGGAACGGTAATAAAAACAGAACAGCAGGAACAATACCTGGAAGCCTTTGAGATTTTTTCTCCGCTTTACGGAAACTCCTATAAAGCTATACGGAACCAGGCTATTCAGGATTTCAAATCAGCCGGACTTCCCGGGCAGGGGGATGAGGAATACAAATACCTCGATGTTGCCTCCTTTACCGACCGGAGAATGATTCCGGCCAACTCTTCCATGAAAACAATCGTCGGCAGGAAAGAAATACAACGCTTTCAGGTTGCCGGAGACCAGGCCCTGGTACTGGTCTTTATAAACGGAATATTCAGGAAGGACCTTTCCGATCCGGAAGCCCTGGAAGAAGGCCTCTTGCTGGACTGCCACCCCGATGCCCAGGCAGAGGCTTTGCTGGGAGCGGCAGCAACCACCTCCATGCAGGCATTCCCCGCCCTGAATACAGCCTTCTTTAATGACATTGCTTTTATCCGTATCGGGAAAAACAAACAACCGGACAGACCCATACATATTTTGCATCTCACCGACAACAGCGCGGATGGAATTGCCAGTTTCCCGAGAAATTTGATTGTGGCCGGTGCGTTTTCAAAATCACAGGTTATCGTGACCTACCATTCCCTGCATCCGGGCATGTCCTCCTTATGTAATGCGGTGACAGAAGTCTTCCTTGATGAAGGGGCGTCACTGGAACTGGATATCAAACAAAATGAAAGTGAAAAGGCCAGGCATACCAGTCAACTGGTGGCCGTTCAGAAAAGCAACAGCCTGTTTGATATTTCCACCGTTACGGTTGGCGGTACTCTGGTCCGCAACAACCTGGTTATTCGCCTGACGGAACCCGGCTGCACCGCACACCTCTACGGACTGACCCTGGCAGGCGGCACGCAGGTGGTAGACCATCATACCGTGGTGGATCACCTCAGTCCCAGCTGTTTCAGCAACCAACTATACAAAACCCTGCTCGATGGTCAGGCGCAGGGAATTTTTAACGGCAAAATATTCGTACGACAGGATGCTCAGAAAACGAATGCCTTCCAGAGCAGTAAAAATGTTTTACTGGGCGAGAAGGCTTCGATGAATGCAAAACCCCAGCTGGAAATTTTTGCCGATGATGTGAAATGCTCACATGGCGCCACCACCGGTCAGCTCGATGAAGAGGCGCTTTTTTACTGCCGGTCCCGCGGCATTGGAATTCAGGATGCAAAAGCCCTCCTGAACTTTGCCTTCGCCAGTGATGTGCTCGAAAAAATTAACAACAGGCAGTTGCGGGAAAATTTGCTGAAACTGCTGGCCAATAAGCTGCATTCCACCATAGCGTTTGACCTCGATTGAAATCAGAACCACATATCGTTAAAAAACCATCCGGCTTTGATGTAATATCCATCCGGAAAGATTTTCCCATTCTGCACCAGAAAATTTATGCTCAAAAGCCCCTGATCTATTTCGATAATGCAGCCAGTTCCCAGAAGCCGGACCAGGTGATCAACTGCATCAGCGATTACTACCGCTCCTATCACGCCAATGTGCACCGGGGCGTTCATTTTCTCAGTCAGAAAGCTTCACAAGCCTATGATGACGCAAGGGTGAAGGTCCGTGATTTTACAGGGGCATCCTCCGAAAAGGAAATTATATTTACCAGAGGTACCACTGAGTCCATCAACCTCGTGGCTGCTGCCTACGGCAGAAAACATATCGGGGCCGGTGATGAAATCATCCTCTCTGCCATGGAACACCACAGCAATATTGTGCCCTGGCAACTCCTGTGCGAAGAAAAAAAAGCGGTGTTGAAAATCATACCCATGAATGAAGAGGGGGAGCTGCAGGCGGATGCCTTTGAAAAACTGATCAGCCCAAAAACCAAACTGGTTTCCATCGTCTGGATTTCCAATTCCCTGGGTACGATCAACCCGGTAAAAGAAATCATCGAAACCGCACATCGTCATGACGTACCCGTTCTTCTGGACGGAGCACAGGCAGTGGCTCACGTCCCGGTTGACGTGCAGGAACTCGATTGCGATTTTTTTGCTTTCAGCGGCCATAAAATGCTCGGACCGACAGGCGTCGGGGTGTTGTATGGAAAAATCAGGCATCTGGAGGACATGCCTCCGTATATGGGTGGTGGTGAAATGATCAGTCGTGTGACATTTGAAAAAACAACCTACCAGGAACCCCCTTTTAAATTTGAAGCCGGCACACCGCATATTGAAGGCGTGATTGCCCTGGGCGCTGCCGTCGACTATTGGAATGCCCTGGACAGGGCCGCTGCCGGCCGGTATGAAAACCAATTGCTGGAATACGCTACACAACAACTCGCCGGCATTCCACAGGCCAAAATAATCGGCCGTGCACAAAATAAAGCGGGCGTGCTCTCCTTTATCCTGGAAGGTATCAATGCCATGGATGCAGGAATGTATCTGGATACGCAGGGAATTGCCGTTCGCACCGGGCAGCATTGTACGGAACCGGTCATGGACAGGCTGGGCATTCCCGGAACGATCCGGGCATCCTTCCTGTTCTACAATACCCTTGAGGAAATCGACAGCATGATCGAAAACATAAAAAAAGCCGTCCAATTGCTTGCCTGATTCCGCTGAACCCCGAACCTTTTCTTAATCTCCCGGGGTGAATTTTCCGCCGTCTGAAGCGAATGAAAAAAGCAAATGGACCACCATGCCGTGGTGTAATTCACTTCCCCGCCGGCAGTAAAAACAATTTTCTGATTTCTTCGTATATAAAATACGTTATTCCGTTTCCACCAGCCTGGTGGTATGAATCTGGTCACCGACTATCAGGCGGAGCGTATAGACGCCGGCGGCATACCCCAGTTTCTTGGCGCTGAATACAAATTCGTGCAGTCCGGCCTTTTCAAGCCCCTTGTCCAGCGTGGCAATCACCTGCCCGGTTGCATTCATGATTTCAATGAGCACCATGGTGTTTTCTTCAAGCGTATAGCTCAGCCGGGTTTCCCCCTGATAGGGATTGGGTAATACCTGGAAAGAAAAAGGCACCTGGTCCTTTAATAAAGCGGTCACTACGGGTGAGTAATGAAAGGTATGATTGAAGTCCATTTGTTTCAGCCGGTAATAATAACGGATGCCTTTTTTCACCGTTTCATCATTGTAGGCATATTCATGCATCGCGGAAGAAGTGCCATGACCGTTGACCCAGTGTATAACGGTGAACTCGTTACCATCTGTGCTGCGCTGGAGTTCAAATCCTTTGTTGTTGGTTTCACTGGCGGTAATCCATTCCAGGCGGATGGAATAGTCAAGCGCATGTCCGTCAAATGCCAGTAACTCCACCGGTAGCGGGTTAGGCGCCTGTGCCGTTCCAAAATCCGAGAAACCGTTCATGTTATTTCTGACCACGGCGGTCACCGGTGAGATCACGCAGGTTCCGTTCCACGTACCCCATCCGGCGCCGGCGTCTTTCATGACGGTCCAGCCGCTGGCTGCATTGGTGAAGGATCCAGCCCGGTTGTAAAGGGTCATCGTGTAGTTGCCGGAGGCAGGCGTGTTGGAAGCCGTAATGGTCCACTTGCCGTTATTAAGCGCATTTTGCGTATAGGTTACCCCGCACTCCGTGGTGCCCAGGGGCGCCGGCAAAACAGGATATTGTTTGAAGGTGGCCAGCAGGTTATCAATGGTGGTGGCGGAAGTAAAATTGACATTAGCACGCTGGTAACCCTTCACCGATTCTCCCACCGGAAAATCATATGATCCGGTACTGTTGATGTACCTGCGGAGGAATCCTTCCACATAGCTTGCGGTATTGCCGGTTGTTACGGCAGCGCTGGCACGGTTGTTTACCGTTACTTCATACACCGGTGTCGTGATGATTTTTCCATTGGTAAGCGTCAGTACGCCTGTTGTACCCATAAGCATATTGGAAAGCAACGTCACACCGGTGCCGCTGTGCTGCATGGTCACGTGATTCAGCGTGCCGGCATTCAGGTAGGATTGAGGGGCGCTTCCGTAAAATTCCAGTGTTCCCGATCCCGGAGTATACGTTCCGCTATTGGAAAAATTTCCTCCGACCCGGTGATACCGGCTGGTGGTATTGAGATTGCTGGTAACATTGGAAACCGTGAAATTACCCTTCATATCGGCATTTTGTTTCATATCCACCACGCCTCCGGTTTTGGTGATGGTTACGTTTCCAAAGGAACTGGTACCGGTCATGTTCCCGTCCATGCTCTGATTAATGGCGGCATTGTTAAAAATGACCGTGGAAGTGGTGGATGCAGTAAATGTTCCGTTGTTCAGGAAGTCACCGCAAACGCTCAGTGTAAAGCCCGCATTAATGGTCAGGCTGGCCGAAGGGTTGATGGTTATGCTTTTGCAGGCTGCACCGGCTGCATAGATAACGGGCTGGTTGGCAGCAGAAGGGGGTATGATGGCATTGATATTACAGGTCGGAATGGCGCATCCTCCCCAGTTGGCCGGCTTAAACCAGTCGTTGTCCACTCCTCCCGACCATACGATGGTGGCCGGCGAAGGGGTGTAATTAATGGGAGACGCTGCACTGAAATTGAGCGAAAACCCGGAGGTGCTGTTGGAGAAATTGCTGACCACGAGCAGGTACTTATCTCCGGCCGTGACATTGATATTGGCATCATAAGCAGCGCCAAAGCCGGGATAGGCGGCCGGTGAGGTAAAGGCGGCCGCGCTGTAGCAACCGGTGACCCCCAATGCACTGTAATTGCAGCGAAGCGGTGTCGCTCCGGCGGCAATGTTGGTACAGGTAACTGCACCGGTACCGGCGGTTTTCCATACGGCGAAATCATAATCCGTGCTGGTGAGACTGGGTGCGCCCGGCCAGTCATTGGGAATAATGTTAAATTCAAGTACGCCATTGCCGCCGATCTGGATTTCATACCAGGCGGAGCCGCGCTCTCCTGAAAGAAGGCAATTGGTACCGCCTCCGGGAAAGTCACAGGTATTTCCAAAAACCTGGTAACCCGGATCACCCACCGTAATGTTCTGGGTGCAAACGGGGTTTGGAACAATGCATTCCTGGCCTGTTGCCGGAGGGAAGGATTGGGCGCCATCAATGGCCATGATACCGAACGACCCCGTCAGGCTGGCATAACCGTCTACACAGATATAATAGGTCGCTCCATTCGTCAGGCCGGACACCGTCAGCTCGGAAAGGGTGGTATAGGTAAATCCACAGGGTGGGGCATCGTCATTGCATGCCACCATGGTCATTCCCGCTCCACAGACTCCGCTGTACAAGGCAATCTGGGTATTTAAAAGGGATCCGGGGGCCGTTCTGATCCGTAACTGGCCCGATGGAGGGGCCACCACCGCATACCAAATGGTGTTCCTGGTGTTGGGCGTGATCCAGCAGGCCGGCGCTGCAGGTTCCCCGGTTGAACCGGAGCAGTTATTGTTGCCCGTCATGTTGATGCCAAGCGGAAGCGTTGCTGCATTGCAGGGCAGATCGTTTGCCGGTCCTGAGCCATAGGAAGTAATGGACAGGTCGTAGGATACGCTGCTGGGAGGCGCCCAGCTGTCAATAATAATATAGTAGGTTCCGGCGCCGGGCAAAACAGCGCTTCCGGTCAGGATGCCGGAGTTGGCGCCACCATTTCCTGCAAGGCAGGTTGTTCCTCCTGTTCCGGGGCAGCCCTGGTAAACCTGGTACCCGATGTTGTTGTTGCTGACTCCGCTCAGGGTGATCCCGATACATTCGGCTGTTGTCGCCGTATAGGTATAAACTTTGTCTTCACCCGATTCATACAGGGTCGCACATGACCCGGTGCTGACATTGGAATAATCATTACCCATACAGGTCGTGCTCTGCCCTGTTGCCGAATAGGGAAGAGCAGGAATGGAAACGGCGTTCCCGCAGGTGGCGCCGGTTAACAATCCCGCCGGAGCGGAAATGGAAATGTTGTAGCTGGGAATACAGAATGGCGATGCAAACTGATCCACGACCAGGTAATAGGTGACGCCTGCCGTTAAATTCACACAAAGGCTCTGGCTACCGGCCGAACTTTGCTCAAAGGCAACACAGGTTCCCGGTATGCCGCTGCAACTGGTCACCAGCGGACAGCCGTTATACAGGGTCACACCAACCCATGAACTGGCGCTGGTTACCGAAATGGTGGAGGTGCCGGAGACGGCCGGAGTAAAAATAAAAACTTCGTCTTCGGCGGTGAAATAGGAGACGCTTCCGCAGGTTACCGAATTGGTGGAGGTGATATCGTCCACCTTGCCGCAGGTGGTGCGACCGGTGCTGCTGTATGGTAAGGCGCCAACGGCCACCTGTCCGGTGCCGAGTGCACAGCCTCCGGCGGGAACGGGAGCCGAAATGGTCAGGTTGCTGTATGGGTTGCAGGCGGGCGATGGCCATGAATCCAGAACCAGGTAGTAGGTCACCCCCGCTGTCAGGCAAACGGTGAGGGTTTTATTCCCCGTACTGCTTTGCGCAAAATCCACACAGGTGCCGCCCTGGCCGGTCAGCGGGCATCCCCGGTATAACACCAGGCTCGTATACGAACCGGCTGAAGTCAGGTTGATGGTAACGGTTCCGGTAACGGCGGGAGTAAAAATCCAGACGTTATCTTCTCCGCCCTGATACAGTGTACTTCCGCAGGTAATCATGTTGATGGTGGTGAGGTCATCGCCATTGCCGCAGGTGGTCCCGGCGCCGGATGCATAGGGCAGCGCCGCAACATTGGTTACTCCGGCTCCCAGGTTTGCCGGACAGGTTAAGGCCCCCTGGTAACGGTAAACCAACGTACCCATACCGGTTTGCGTATTGCAATAGTATTTGTTGATCAAAATCCGGTACTGGGCCGTGATGGTGCAGGTCCACCCCACATAAGACTGCAGTCCGCAAAAATCGTCATTGTATCCCGTGCCGCCTACAAAGGTGGCGGTAAGATTATCCAGGATGGTTAATTGGGTGTCATAAATTGAATTTCCACCATCGGCAGGGCAAAAAGAGAAATAATAAGTATTGCCTGCCGTGGCATTAAAAACATAATACATTCCACCGTCTACATTGGTGGTGCCGGTAGAGGTCCATGCCACGGTAGGATTAATTATACCTGCAAATGAACCTCCGGTGCACTGGGCCGTTGAGTCCGGTACATTTAAAAAAAGAATCAGGGGCAAAATTCTAACAAGCAGTAGAATTTTTTTCATAGGCTTGGTTTGGGTTTTCGGTATTACTTATCAGGGAAACCGGAAGGCTCGGGGTCCTGGACAACAGCAACAGGGTCTTTGCAACTGGAAAGTACCAGGTGGATCTTTCCGCTTGGCTTAATAACAAATGAACCGGTTAACTCTTTAAGTTTATTCATGATCAGCACATTGTCGGGATGCGTATGCTGATCGGCAGACAGGAGCAGGCATTTCATTTGTTCACAATACCCTTCGTATTTGATGCCGCCCAAAGCCAACAGCCCGAAAACAGTTGTGTTCAGGCTCTTGCCGGCGCTGAATGCCGGTAGTTCCACAATGACTTCCCGGTACACGGGAAGGTGTGTTTGGGCCTTAGCCTGCAGGTAACACAGGTTGAAAACCAGGATAAAATAAAGAATGGCTGATGGCTTCATTGGTGAAATCATGACAGGAAGAAAGGGCTGTTTTCCAAGTAAAAATAGGAAAATTATCCATGCAAGCAAATTTTTATTTGCATTTTGTCCTGAAACTTTTCAACATGGGGAAAAATCACTCCTTCAACCGGATGCCCAATTCAGTCAGTTGCAGGTTGTCAACCGGGGCTGGGGCATCAATCATCACATCGCGGCCGGCGTTGTTTTTTGGAAAGGCGATAAAGTCACGGATGCTGTCCGCGCCCCCGAAAAGCGAGCAAAGACGGTCTAGTCCGAAGGCTATACCGCCGTGCGGAGGTGCTCCGTATTCGAAGGCATTCATTAAAAACCCGAATTGGTTCTGAGCTTCCTCCGTTGAAAATCCCAGGAGGCCAAACATTTTTTCCTGAAGTTTTTTATCAAAAATCCGGATCGAACCGCCGCCCACCTCCACGCCATTGATCACCATGTCGTAAGCATTGGCTCTGACCAGTCCGGGGTTGCTTTCCAGCATCGGAACATCAGCCGGTTTTGGCGCCGTAAAGGGATGATGCATGGCATGCCAGCGGTTGGTTCCGGCATCGCGTTCTACCAGGGGAAAATCAACTACCCATAAGGCTGAAAAAACATCTTTATTCCGGAGCCCCAGGCGCCCTCCCATTTCCAGACGCAGTTCGGAAAGGGCCTTCCGGGTGGAGCCTGCGGGTCCTGCAAGCAACAGCATCAGGTCCCCGGGGCTGCTGTTGAAGGCCAGGCTCCAGGTCCGAAGATCCGCTTCACTGTAAAATTTATCCACCGATGATTTCAATGTACCGTCATCCAGGTGTCGCAGGTATACCAGGCCGGACGCGCCCACCTGGGGCTTTTTTACAAAGTCTGTCAGCTCGTCAATTTGTTTGCGCGTATACGAAGCCGCCCCGGTTACGTTGATGCCCGCCACGTGGGCGGCTTCGTCAAACACCTTAAATCCCTTTCCCCTGACAAGTTCATCCAGGTAAACGAACGTCATTCCAAAACGGGTATCGGGTTTGTCGCTGCCATAGTGCTGCATGGCGTCAGCATAACTCATGCGGGGTAATTCGGGGAGGTGTATACCCTTCACGGTTTTAAAAAGATGGCGTACGAGTCCTTCAAACATTTCCAGGATGTCCTCCTGTTCAACAAAGCTCATCTCGCAGTCGATCTGTGTGAATTCCGGCTGCCGGTCGGCGCGCAGGTCTTCATCCCGGAAACATTTCACCAGCTGAAAGTAGCGGTCGATACCGGCAACCATCAGCAATTGCTTAAAGGTCTGAGGGGATTGAGGGAGGGCATAAAATTCCCCCTTATTCATCCGGGAAGGCACGATAAAATCACGTGCGCCTTCGGGCGTGGACTTGATCAGCACCGGGGTTTCCACTTCCATAAACCGGTGGCCGTCCAGGTATTTCCTGGTTTCCTGCGACACCTGGTGCCGTAGTTCCAGGTTGGCACGAACAGCGGCCCTGCGCAAATCCAGGTACCGGAATTTCATGCGCAGATCATCCCCGCCGTCCGTCTGATCTTCAAGGGTAAAAGGAGGCGTTTTGGATGCATTCAGCAGGTGGATCTGTGTGACCGTGATTT
>CAYWHE010000093.1:0-15052 GCA_964458125.1 uncultured Flavobacteriaceae bacterium
TCCCGTGCGTGTGCTGAAAGGACTCGGAGTGAAACAGCTGATTCTTTCCAATGCCAGCGGTGGCGTGAATCCGGCCTATCGTGTCGGTGACCTGATGATACTGGATGACCATATCAACCTCTTTCCCTCCAATCCGCTCATCGGGAAAAATATCGATGAACTCGGTCCCCGCTTCCCCGATATGAGCGAACCCTATGATAAGGGAATGATAGCCCGGGCTAAAGCCGTTGCAGTCCGCCTGGGCTATACCTGTCATATTGGTGTATATGCCGGGGTCTCTGGTCCCTGTTTTGAAACGCGTGCCGAATACCGTTATATTCGAACCATTGGTGCCGATGCTGTGGGCATGTCCACAATTCCGGAAGTAATCACGGCCCGCCACATGAACCTTCCCTGTTTTGCCATGTCCATTATCACGGATATGGGTGGTGGGGAAGTGGTGGAAAGCATCACCCACGAAGAAGTGCTCCGCGTGGCCTCGGCTGCTGAAGGCAAAATGACGGCCATCATCAAAGAAATGTTATCCTGAATCCTTAAAATATAAATTTAAAATGAATAAAATTATTTTACCGGCTCCTGCTTTACTGCTGACTGCCCTCCTGTTTACAGGCATGAGTCACGGTCAGACTTACCAATCCCAGAACATCAGCATGTTTGCGAACTGGTTTGATTCAGCCGTGGTGGCTGAGCCTTTTTATGGAATTAAGTACAACGGCATCTGGGGCTGGGCTGATGGAAACGGCAAGGAATATGCCATCATCGGGGCCACACACGGAACGTATATCATTGAGGTTACAAACCCCTCGAGTCCGGAATTGCGTGATTTCGTGCCGGGTCTTCAGACAGGTTGCATCTGGAGGGAATATAAAACCTATGGAAATTACCTGTACATGATCAGCGACAGCCCCCTGCCCAATGGCCTGCAGATTGCCGACCTGTCCTATCTTCCGGACTCCGTTCATGTGGTTCACAGTTCGGACAGCATTATCCAGCGTTGTCATACCCTGTTCATCGACGGCAATAAATTATATGGCGGAGGACCTTCCGGTGGAGCTGTTGTTTCGGCGGCGGCCATGGCCGTTTACAGCCTGGCCAACCCGGAGGCGCCCCAGCTGCTCCGGACACTCGGTCAGGATGTGCCTTCCATCAGCTACGTTCATGACATGTTTGTGCGGAACGATACCATTTATGCTTCCGGTGCCTACCAGGGATTATTTATTCTGAAATTCCAGCCCAACCATACCTTTGTCCAGCTGGCGTCACTGACCTCCTATGTGGATCAGGGTTATAACCACAGCAGTGCCTTAAGCGAAAGTGGAAATACGCTGGTTTTTTGTGATGAAGTGCCCGGTGATCTTGCCGTAAAGGCCCTGGATGTCTCTGATTTCAGCAACCTCCAGGTAACCGATTATTTTAAAAGCAATATCGGGGCTACCGCTCATAACCCGTTTGCGGTCGGAGACCAGTTTATGGTCATCGCTTATTATAAGGACGGATTACGGATATTTGATATCAGCGATCCGGCTAACGTAAAACCTTCCGGCTATTTCGACACCTATTGGCAAAATGATTCCTGTGTATGCTATACAGAAACACCTTATGATTATGCGGGCTGTTGGGGTGCTTATCCTTACCTGCCAAGCGGCAATATGCTGGCTTCCGATATGCAGAACGGGTTGTTTGTGCTCGATGCTTCGGCTGTGCTGGGAATTCCTTCGTTGACTGGTAAATCCGGATCGCTTGTTCTGTACCCAAATCCGGTGGTTTCCTCGCTGAATATGGTTATTCCCGCTGATGCAGGCCAGAAAGTAACGATACGTATATATGATATTGCGGGCCGGCTGATGATGGAGGTTGCCGAAGCGCTCACCGCTCCTGACCGGAAGCTGAAACTGAATTTACCTTCCCTGGATAAGGGCAGTTATGTGGTCAAGGTTGATGGAGCAGGTAGAATGTACGCCGGCAGGGTCATACGACTTGTGGACAGGTGATCAAAAGCTGTTAAATCAGTAATGGATGTTTCCTGCTTACGGGTATGCCTCAGCATGCTGCCGCTCTGGTTTGGCATTTTCTTACTCGTTTCATGTACCGGACCGGAACATAAAACGGTAACGTTTGAAAAAAATATTGCGCCCCTTATTTACAGGCATTGCACGCCTTGTCACCGCAATCAGCAGGCCGGACCGTTCAACCTGGTCACGCTGGAGGAAATCCGCTCCAAAGCCAGGCAAATAGCCTACGTGGCTTCTGTTCGCTATATGCCGCCCTGGCCCGCAGATGTTCATTACAGGCATTTTTCCGGAGAAAAATACTTAAGTGCCGAAGAAATTGAATGGTTAAAAATATGGGTGGAGCAGGGGACGCCGGCCGGTGACAGCACACGCTTTCCGGAGCCACCTGTTTTTTCCGACAGCCTGTCATCAGGCAAACCTGACCTGGTGCTGCGCATGCCCAACAGGGTGTTACTGAAGGGAAACATGACCGATCATTTCATGGTCATGAAATTTCCCTATGAATTGCCGCAGGACACCTTCGTCCGGCTGATCGGGTTTGTACCGGGCAACCGGAAATTGCTCCATCACATGAATGCCCACCTGGTGCAGTTTGATTCTGCCTATAATAAAAGGAATGTAAACGAAGGGGATTGGGTGGTCGATCATATCCTCGATCAGAGTCATGAAATTCATCAGAAGCTGGGTCTATTATATGATGATGGAACCTATCCGAGGCTGGTACCTTCGGTTTGCAATTACCTGCCGGGTGTTGAAACAAATATCTTTCCGGAGGGACTTGGCGGGTATAAAATTTCAAAAAAAGGAGCCATCTACCTGAACGATATGCATTATGGCCCTTCCCCGGTGGATCAGTACGATGATTCCTATTTTACCATTTATTTCAGCAAAGAGCCACCCGCCAGGCCAGTGAGGGAATTTCAGATGGGCACACTGGGAATTTCAAAAATAGAACCTCCGCTGTCCGTTCCGCCGGATACGGTGAAAACATTTGTGACCGAAATGCGCGTCCTGGAAAGCCTCTCCCTGGTAACGGTCACTCCCCACATGCACCTGCTCGGTAAATCGTTTCTGGCTTATGCCATCACACCGTCGGGTGATACCATTCCACTGGTGAGGATACCGAAGTGGGATTTCAGATGGCAATATTTCTATAAATTTACCAGCCTGGTTAAAATTCCGGCCGGCTCCCGGATACGTGCAGAAGGGGTTTTTGACAATACGTCCAAAAACCCGAACAACCCCTACTATCCACCCCGGCTGATCATGGAGCGAAACGGGAGCATGCGTACAACGGATGAAATGTTTCAGCTTATTGTACAGTATTTCCCGTACCGGGAGGGTGATGAAAAAATAAGCCTGGAATAATAGGATGAGCGGAATAAAATTTTCCGAAAATTGGACCGGGGATAAAAATACCTTTGTCCGGCTATAGATATGATGACTCCTACCTCCTTTCCCAAGAATAAAATAAAAATCCTGCTGCTGGAGGGTGTTCATCCGGCCGCTGTGGGGCTTTTTAAGGATGCCGGCTACGGTGAGCCTGAAATGCATGCGACGGCAATGGACCAGCATAACCTCGAAAAAAAAATAAGGGGCATTCACCTGCTGGGAATCCGATCCAAAACCCAGGTCACAGCTGATATTTTCAGGCATGCGGATAAATTGCTGGCGCTTGGATGTTTTTGTATCGGTACCAACCAGGTGGATATGGAGGCTGCCTTGCGAAGCGGTGTGGCAGTTTTTAATTCACCCTTTTCGAATACCCGTTCGGTAGCGGAGCTGGTAATCGGTGAATGCATCATGCTCCTTCGCCGGATCATCGAAAAGAACCAGGCCGCACATGAGGGACGCTGGCTGAAGGACAGTAAAAATTGTTTTGAACTTCGGGGCAAAACAATCGGTATCATTGGCTACGGGCATATCGGCACCCAGGTTTCCGTATTGGCTGAAAGCCTGGGATTGAAAGTGTTGTTTTATGATGTTGATCCGAAGTTAAGTCTGGGTAATGCAACAGCCGCTGCCTCACTTGATTCACTAATCCAGGAAGCGGATATTGTTACCCTTCATGTCCCGGGCACTGCGGCAACGAAAAACATGATGAATGCTGCCCGTATTGCCCGGATGAAAACCGGGGCATTGCTGATCAACCTGAGCAGGGGAGATGTAGTGGATGTTTCAGCCCTGGATAGGGCTCTGAAATCGGGAAAACTGGGCGGCGCAGCGGTGGATGTATTTCCAGCCGAACCCAAGGGCTCAGCCGATGTTTTTTCTTCCCCCCTTCAGGGTTTGCCGAATGTAATCCTCACTCCTCATATCGGAGGTTCTACGGTAGAGGCCCAGGAAAGCATTGGCGTGGATGTCGCTTCGAAGATGATCAGTTTCCTGGAATCAGGCAGCAGTGTTGGTTCACTCAGTATCCCGGCCCTGAGCCTGCCGGTGATGCATGAGGCACACAGGTTCCTGCATATTCATGAAAACGTTCCCGGTGTGCTTTCCGAAATCAATGGACGCTTGTCTGAACTGAAAGTCAACATTCTCGGTCAATACCTGAAAACCAACAATAATATCGGCTATGTGGTAGTGGATGCCGATAAACGCACCTCGCTGAAAGTACTCAACGAATTGAAAATGGTCAAACACACCATCAAGGTCAGGAGTTTGTATTGAAATATATTCCCATAACGGAATGAATAAGGTTTTTGATTTTTTTTTCGAAGGGATGGCCCAGGTCATTTTTTTTTTCAGGCCGAACTTATAAATAAACAGCCTACTTTCCGGTTATTGGCATACACAAACTTGGCTTCAGGGTTAAATCAACCGATAATTCCTGGGGGCCGGTTTTTTATGGCATGCACCGGATTGATTCTGCGACATCCACGGTCAGACCAATAAAAGTCATGGCTGCGGAGTATTTTTTTAATGTGGATCCCGGAAACGGAAACGCCACCCCCATGATTGCCTTTGATGGAAATTTCAATGCCGCCCTGGATGCACTGCAGGGAGCCACCATACCTTCGCTGGTGTCAGCCGGCGTTCATACCCTGCATATCCGGGTAAAAGATGGGGATCACCAGTGGGGTACTGCCTTCGGGCTGGTGGTGAATATCGATACCACGATGGCTTCCTTTAACGCCGTCATTACCGGTTTGAAGCAGGTATGCGATAATGCGCTGACGGGTCAGCCGTATACGGTTTCCTTTGTCGCCGGAAATACATATGCCTGGGCGATTTCAGGAGGTGTTGTCACTTCAGGACAAAACACCAATAATGTAACCGTTAACTGGAATTCCGGTGGAATTCATACCCTTCAGGCGATAGCATGCGATGCGGCCGGAATTGTTTGCGATACCGATTGGGTTTCCATCCAGGTTAAACCAACGTATACATGGATTCAGCCTTACGCAGTTTGTGATGGTGACAGTGTTTTTATCGGTGGAGCCTGGCAGACAGTGCCGGAAATCTATACGGAAAACTATACCACATCTGCAGGTTGTGATAGTATCGTCATTTCCAATTTGACAGTCAATCCGGATTATACCGTGACCGATTCGGTTTCCATGAATGCCGGGGACAGTATTTTTATTGGAGGGGCCTGGCAAACTACTGCAGGAACTTACTTTGATTTATACCTGTGTCTGGCAGGCTGTGACAGCCTTGTCACGACCATTCTGACGATTGTACCGGTCGGTTTTCCGGACCTTTTTTCTCCCTTGGAAATCCAGGTGGTACCATACCCGGCTGAAGATTTTCTGATGATTACCGGTGCAGGTCAGTATCCGGGAGAGAAATTAACCGTATGCATATATGATTTGTCCGGCCGGCCGATGTTGAATGCCCAATTTGTTAAAAGGGATCTGAACAGGATCAGTATTTCGGGTATAGCGCCTGGATATTATTTTATTCAAGTCAGGACAGGACAACACCAGGTCATCCATAAATTCGTTAAATCAGGGTTATAAGCGGTATCCTCTAGGGATTCCAAATCCCTTCCAATGATTCATCCATACAACTGGTTTCCGGAATAAATTCCTGCTCCGTTTTCTCGATGAAGGCGTACAGGTTATCGCATTCAAGTGGTGTGACGCAGGTGCCCTGGTTCAGGTGTTCAACAGCTGTAATGATAATGGCAGGATCTGCCAGCAGGCTTGTATCATAGGTAATCATCAACGTTTGCGCCTTGGCCAGGTATCCCATCAGATGAACACCTTCCAGCGCATCCAGCTGACGGGATATGCGGTATACCCTGAAGGGCTGCATTCCATCTGTTTTCAGCAGCAGGGCTTGCCGGCTGATCGTTACCTGGGCATGCAGACAGCTTATCGAAGGAACGGAAAGCAGCAAGCATATATACAGCCTGGAAAATCCCTGCATGAAACCTGGTTTTGAATAACAGGCAAGGTAAAACCGCAATCAAGGACAGGTTCATTAAAAAACCGGCTAATCTTACAGAAACCGGAATTTAGTTCAGGAATTCAAATATGCCGGCAGCTCCCTGTCCGGTTCCCACACACATAGTTACCAAACCATATTTCAACCTGCGTCTCCTCATTTCGTTTAAAAGCTGAACACTGAGTTTTGCACCGCTGCAACCGAGCGGATGACCCAGGGCAATGGCCCCTCCATTCACATTTACCAGGTCAGGGTCAAGTCCGAGGGTACGGATGACGGCAAGAGACTGGGAAGCAAAGGCCTCGTTGAGTTCAATTAACTGGATATCCTGTTGTTTCAGGCCAGCTTTCTTTAATACGGCAGGAATAGCCTCCACCGGCCCGATACCCATGATACGAGGTTCAACAGCTGCCACGCTGTAGGAAACAAAACGGGCAATGGGTTTTACCTGCAACCGTTTAAGCATTTTTTCCGAAACCACGATAACAAACGCAGCTCCATCGCTGGTCTGGGAGGAATTTCCGGCAGTAACAGTACCCAGGCTGTCGAAGACTGGCTTCAGCTTAGACAGTTTTTCTATACTGGTATCGGCCCTGGGCCCTTCATCCGTATCCACCACGTAGGTTCTTGTCTTTTTCTCTTCCTGTTCATCCAGATAAGTTTCGGTTACGGTTACCGGTACTATGTCCTGTTTAAAAAGTCCATTTTCAATGGCTTTCACAGCTTTCTGATGCGAATGAAAAGCAAACTGATCCTGGTCTTCCCGGGAAACCCGGTATTCACGGGCGACGGCTTCTGCCGTCAGACCCATACCCCAGTACCAATCGGGATGGTTTTTAGCCACTTCAAAATTGGGTACAATTCTCCACCCGCCAAATGGAATCGGTGACATGGTTTCCACTCCACCGGCTACGATACAATCATGCAATCCGGCATGGATTTTTGATGCGGCAATGGCAATTGTTTCAAGTCCTGAAGAACAATATCGGTTTACAGTCATTCCAGGCACTTTCACGGTATCAAGTCCCATCATGGAAATCATCCGGCCGATATTGAGACCCTGCTCCGCTTCAGGAGTAGCATTTCCCGCAATAACATCTTCAATCAGGTTTTTATCCAGGTCTGGAACGGCTGCCACCAGGTGTTTGATAACGGTGGCAGCGAGGTCATCCGGTCGGGTAAACCTGAATTTACCGCGCGGGGCTTTACCTACAGCGGATCGAAATCCGGCAATTATATATGCATCCATGAAGTTCAGTCCGGTTTAGCTGGAAAAATAAAAAATCCGCTGAACACTTAATTTTTGGTAGTATCGGCGGGAGCACCGACCGGAGGGGTTGCCGGTGAAGCACCTGGAGCAGGCTGCGTACCCGGGGCCGGCGTTTTGGCTCCACCTGGTCCAGGTTCAGGACCCTTTTTTGCATCTTTTGCTTTCTTCTGGGCGTTTTTCTTGTCCTCCAGGGCTTTCGCTTCAGCGGCGGCCTTGACATCGATTCCGTTTTTATAATTGACGGTACTGATCAGGTTTCCTTTCCTGTCGTAGGTTCTCCATTCACCGTCCTTGAGCCCGTTTTTATAGTTCCCTTCCTGCTGGGGTGTTCCGTCTTCAAAATAGCGGGACCATTTGTTGGCACGCCTTCCAGCGGAATATTCACCTTCCTGTTTAACCTGACCTGAATAAAAATATCTTTTATAAATCCCTTCCTTGACGCCATTCTGATACTCAATTTCCTCCTGGATTTTTTCGTATGGGTAATACTTTTTGGAAACCCCGTGACGGTTGTTGTTTACATATTCAACCTCGTTGGTGAGCTCACCCAGGGAGTTGAAATACTTCCAGGTTCCCTGTTTCTGTCCGAATTCATCCGTTTTATTACGGTGCCTTCTTTCCTTTCCCGTAGCATATTTTGGCTTCGTTTCCGTTTGTGAAAAGACCACCATGGGAATCAGAAGCAGTATGAGCAAAAGTTTCGAAATTGAATTCATAATTTCATCAATTTGATTTAAAGGGTTAAAAGTACAAAACTAAATTAATTTCTTAAAGGTTTACCGGTTGATAAAATACTTTGTATTCTTTCCAGTGTTTTCTTTTCCCCGCAAAGCGATAAAAACGCTTCTCGTTCCAAATCAAGCAGATATTGCTCGCTGACCAGGGTGGTTGAAGACAGGTCCCCCCCACAAATAACGTACCCTAATTTCTCAGAAATAAATTTATCGTACTCACTCATGTAATGTCCTGAAAACATGCTATTTGCACCAGCAAACACCATCCCGAGACCGCTTTTACCCAGCACCCGGATATCCTTCCTTATAGCCTTCTGGGTATAACCGGCACCGGATAAGGACAAAACTCTGTTTTTTGCATCCGTTAATTGCCTGAACCGGTTAATTGAAATTCCGTCCCGGCCGGGCATAAAAATGCCCATATCGAAACCTTCCTGTGCCGATGTTGCAACCCTGGCAGTGGCAATAGTCAGAAACTTTTCCTTCAGGTTGTTTAGTTCTATATCTCCTTCGATCAGGCTGTCGGCAATCCGTATGGTGAATTCCTTGGATCCGCCTCCGCCGGGGATGAGTCCTACCCCGAATTCGACCAGGCCGATATAGGTTTCGGCTGAGGGCTGCACGGCAGCAGCGTGAAGGCACATTTCACATCCCCCACCCAGGGTGAGTCCATGAGGAGCCAATACGACGGGGATACCGGCTAGTTTGATCCGCATATTGGCTTGCTGAAATGCCCTGACGGCAAAATCGATTTCATCAAATTCCTGCTCTACGGCAAACATAAAAACCATAGCCAGGTTGGCGCCTGCTGAAAAATTTTCGGCCTCGTTCCCTATCACCAGGCCCAGGAAGTCTTTTTCGGCAATTTCAATAGCTTTATTAATGCCTTCCAGCACCTCTCCTCCAATGGTGTTCATTTTGGTGTGAAACTCCAGATTTAGCACACCATCCCCGACATCCAGCAAGGTGGCCCCGCTGTTTTTCCAAACCGTTCCCTGTTTTCTCCTGGCATCCAGCAGGACAAGGTCACCAGTACCGGGTATGGGTATGGATTGCCTTGATTCTGCTTCGTAGGCGACTATTTCATTTGCCTGATAGGAATAGAAGG
This sequence comes from uncultured Flavobacteriaceae bacterium, assembly GCA_964458125.1. GTDB lineage: Bacteria > Bacteroidota > Bacteroidia > AKYH767-A > OLB10 > CAYWHE01. The sequence goes on from CAYWHE010000093.1 coordinate 9,517, forward strand.
AGGTCTGACCGTCTTCCAGCATCTCATAGACCCATGCGGCAGCTTTAAATCCTGTTTTCTCCATGGCTTTAACGGTTTCAGCTACTCCCAGCAGGTCCCATAACTGGAACGGTCCGAGCTCCCAGCCAAAACCTGCTCTCATCGCATCATCCACCTGGTAAAGATGATCCGCTATTTCTGGAATCCGGTTTGAAACATATTGAAAAAGTCCATGGAATGACTGCCGGTAAAAATCCCCGGCCTGATCAGTTCCGGCATACAATAAAGGTATGCGCGCTTTCAGTTGATCCACGGCTTTGGTACCCTCCAGGGTGGCGAACTTCGTTTTTTCCTGGGGGTTGTATTCAAGGGTTTTCAGATTCAGGGAAAGAATTTCCGTTTTCCTGTCCTTATTTTTTGTCTTTTTATAAAAGCCCTGTTTCGTTTTATCCCCCAGCCATTTATTTTCAATCATTTTCTGAATAAAACCAGGGATATCAAAGGTTTGCCTGGCTTCATCCTCGGGACAATTTACGGAAACACCTTTGGCCACCTGCACCAGGGTATCCAGACCAACCACATCACAGGTCCTGAATGTGGCTGACTTGGGCCGGCCAAGTACCGGGCCTGTAAGTTTATCCACATCTTCGACCTTCAGGGCCATCTTCTCAACCAGGTGAAAAAGGGACATGATGGAATAAACCCCGATACGGTTGGCAATAAAGGCCGGTGTATCTTTACAAAGTACGGTGGTTTTTCCCAGGAAACGATCTCCGTAGGAGGTCAGGAAATGGATGAGGTCCGGGTCGGTTTCCGGTCCGGGTATGATTTCCAGCAGTTTCAGGTAACGTGGAGGATTGAAAAAATGGGAGCCGCAAAAATGTTTCCGGAAATCCTCGGTCCGGCCTTCATTCATTAAGCGGATGGGAATCCCGGAAGTGTTGGAAGTGATGATGGTCCCCGGTTTCCTGAATTTCTCCACTTCTTCAAAAATCTTCCTTTTTATTTCCAGGTTTTCAATAACCACTTCAATAGTCCAGTCCACACCGCCAATATCCTTCATGTTATCCGCAAAATTTCCTGTACGGATCCGGGAGGCAAAGGACTTCTTATAAAGCGGGGAAGGGCTTGACTGAATGGCGTTTTGAAGGGCTGATTGGACCAGTTTGTTTTTAAAGGCGGGAGTATCGGCCGACCACCCTTTGGACTTATCCTCCTCCGTAAGTTCGTTCGGAACCATATCCAGCAAAAGAACCTGTACTCCGATGTTCGCAAAGTGGCAGGCAATACGGCTGCCCATGATTCCGCTTCCGAGTACGGCAACTTTTTTTATTATTCTGTTCATAAACGAGTGTCCTCAATTACATTAATCGTATGGTTCATATGTGCTGCTTTCATGGTTCGGAATATATTTTATCTGCCAGTGATTTGCATGCTTCCAGGATAACTTTCCGTTTCAGGCTGAGTTTCGGTGTAAGTTCACCGGTTTCAATGGCCCATTCACGAGGCAACAATTCAATTTTCTTAATCATCTCATATTGACTAAGGTTTTGATTGACTTTTTCCACTTCCTGCCAGATTAAATTCCTGGTTTCTTCCTGAAGAATCATTTCGGCATTGGTGGTAAACTTCAAATTATTTTTCAAACACCAGTCCTTCAGGTAATGGAAGGAAGGCACGATAAGGGCAGCAGGGAACCGCTGGTTTTCCCCGATAACCATGGCCTGTTCAATAAAAGGCGATTCTTTCAGTTTATTTTCAATGGCCTGCGGGGCAATGTATTTTCCTCCGGAGGTTTTAAAAATTTCCTTTTTCCTGTCGGTGATTTTTAAAAAACGGCCTTCTTCCATCATGCCGATATCACCGGTGTGGAGCCATCCATCCTGATCTATCATTTCAGCTGTGGCATCCGGGTGTTTATAGTATCCCAACATGACGTTCGGGCCTTTGCACAGAATTTCGCCATCATCTGCAATGCTGACCTCAACGCCTTCAATAACCGGACCTACGGTTCCAAAACGGGCGGAATCGGGTTTCAGGTTGTTCACTGCGATGACCGGGGAAGTTTCAGTAAGTCCGTAGCCTTCCAGCACCGGAATTCCGGCTGCCCAAAACACCCTTGCCAGCCTGGGTTGCAGGGCGGCTCCTCCGGAAACGATGGCATGAACGTTTCCGCCCAGGGCTTCCCTCCATTTGTTAAAGATCAGTTTATTGGCCAGCCATAACTGAAATTCATACCACCAGCCGTTAACGCCTTTAAATTCATATCGTAAACCAAGCGCAAGCGCCCAGAAAAACAAGGTCTTTTTGATGCCTGTCTGTTCATTTCCTTTGGCTACGATTTTATCATAAACCTTTTCCAGTAACCGGGGTACCGCTGAAAACACGTGCGGTTTGATTTCCCTGATATTTTCACCTATGGTTTCCAGGCTCTCGGCATAATAGATGGGAATTCCAAGGTACATGTATACATAGGTCAGCATGCGTTCGTAGACATGATTCAAGGGCAGAAAGCTAAGCGCTTTATCCCGGTAGGTAGCCGGAGGCAGTTCGCGTACTGCCCAGACATTGCTCAGGAGATTGGCATGTGAAAGCATGACCCCTTTAGGTCTGCCGGTGGTGCCTGAGGTGTAAAGGATGGTGGCCAGATCGCCTGTCCGGATTGTATCGCTGATGGATTTCAACCGGTCAGGATCAGGGTTACTACGACCGATTTCCAGCAACTTACTGAAAGGTGTGGCACCGGCGACATCCTGGAAGGTAAATATTTCAATGATGCCGGAAACCCCGGCTGAGGCGCTGATCACTTTAGTGAACAAATCCTGGCTGCTGACAAAAACAAATTTCACTGCGGCATCATGCAGAATAAACTTCAGGTCATTTTCACTGATGGTGGGATAAACCGGAACATTGATACCACCGGCCTGCAGGATGCCCATATCGACAAAATTCCATTCCGGCCTGTTGTTGGAAATAATGGCGACCTTATCGTCTTTAACAAGTCCCAGTTTCAGCAGCCCGTAACTGGTCTGGTCGGATGCTTCTATGAAGGTGGCCGTGGAATAGGTTTTCCAGGAACCGTTTTGCTTTGCTCCAAATGCGTTTTCCTTTGGGTATTTCCGGTGCATGTGGCGCGGAAACTCAAAAAGGCGGCTTACTTCGATCAAGGTTATTGATTGTTATGGTATTTTGAAAAAACCGGTTAAAACTATCAAATCTTTCTTAAATCGGGAATGAAAAAATCAAAATAAACTGACATTTTACTGTCTTTTTTCCAGGTTCGGGATAAATAAACGACTTTTACAAGCACAGTTTTCACCTGTCATTATCCATGCAATTTAATACGGCCATCACCGCCCAGTTAAACATCCGGTTTCCGATATTCATGGCACCCATGTTCCTGGTGTCAAATGAAACCATGATGCAGGCGGCAATAAGGAATGGAATTGCAGGCGTTTTTCCAAGTTTGAATTTCAGAAATGAAGGAGAACTGGATGCTGTTTTGGGCAGGCTTCAAAAGTTTAAAACTGAGAACAGGGAAAGCCGGGGTTCATACGGGGTAAACCTGATTGTTCAGAAAACCAATCCTCTTTACAGCCGGCACTTAGACAGTTGTGTCAGATTCCAGGTCCCATTTTATATCACTTCTCTCGGAAATCCGCGGGAAGTGATTGAAAAGGCCCATGACTATGGGGCCAAAGTTTATTGTGATGTAACAAACCTGGAACATGCAGCGAAAGGCGCTTCTCTCGGTGCCGACGGCTTTATTGCTGTGGGGCAGGGAGCCGGTGGGCATGCCGGCCCCTTCCCGTTAAGTGTGCTCATACCCGCATTAAAAAGGGATTTTCCGGTTGTTCCTGTGATCGCCGCAGGAGGAATTGCCACCGGTTCCGGAATCGTTTCCATGCTCGCCGCTGGCGCTGAGGCTGTATCCATTGGCACCAGGTTTATTGCTTCAGCGGAAGCCGGAGTCAGTGAGGCCTATAAGCAATCCATCCTGGATTCGGGTATGAAGGATATTGTGATGACAACCAGGATTTCAGGAACGCCCTGTACGATTGTCAATACGCCTTATGCAAAAAAAATCGGGTACGAGCAAAACCGGATTGAAAAGTTTTTAAGCAACAATCCGCGCACCAGGAAATATTATAAAATGTTGGTGCAGATGAGGGGTATGCAGAAACTGGAACAGGCTGTAAAGCCCGGGAATTACAATAACCTCTGGTGTGCCGGACAGAGTGTGGAAATGATAGATGACATCCGGTCATGCAGTGAAATTATTACTGTTCTCATCCGGGAAGCCGGAACCGCCTGGAACGAACTCCGTGATAAAATTTCAGCCTGAGGAAGTTTCCCAGGTTAAATTTTGCCGGCCGGTTATTACTTGAATTTCTTTTTAAAAGTTCAGACTGAACCCAACCCTGGCAAAGGAAACATCATAACCCAGTTCCACAAAACCACCGAAGACTTTCGTGAAGTTATATTTGGCTCCGACAAATACACCGGTTACCGGATAGACCCGGTTATAGCTGTTTGGATTTTTATAATTATTCTGGTTAAAATAGGAATCCTTGTAATCGTAAATTCTAACGCCAATAATCACGCCTCCATAAGGGTCAAATTTTTCATTTTTTAAAATCGTTAAATGATAGGTTCCCCTTGCAGCGATGATGTAATTCATCCAGGTCGCATCGTAAGTTTTTCCTGTGGAATAGGCCCATTTAAATCCGACCATGCCACCTACGCCAATATTGCCTGGTCCGGCATGATTGAATATTCCCAAATCATAGGCTACCGTGAGGGCAGGGAGGCTGACGTAGGATCCGTAATAGCCATAGGTCACACCAAAACCGGATGCAACCTGAAGGGAACTGCTGCCCTTGGAAAAGGCTGCTGCATCACTTTCATTTGATTTCTGGGCACGGCTGCTGAAAGTTAAAGCGGAAAAAAATGCAGCCAAAATGAATATTCTGAATTTCATTAAACGGGTCATTGGCGTTGCGTTGAGTAAATTTGAAGTTCTTAGAATGTGCTGTAAATAAAGCGTTATCGAAGTTTTGGCCTTCGAAACGATTGGATATTTTTTCATTGGCATTGCGTTGAGTAAATTTGAAGTTCCTTGAAAGGGTGGTAAATAAATGGTTTTAGATGTTTTTGCCCTGGAAACGATTTGATGTTTATTAAATCATAAATTTTGCAATTCACTGATTTTCAAATATTATAGATCAAAGCAGGTAAATTTTTTCACAATTTCGTTTGATTTTTAACGCAACCCTGATGAAAGCGGGCGATTTTTAAATGGTGCAATCAATAAGGTTGTGCTTCTTTTATTTGTTGGATCGGAAAGTCAATTTGATGGCGTCAAAGGTAGAAAAACAAACAGGAATCTGAAATTCATTTATCCCCGGTATCAATGGTTTATCGAATTCAAATTCAAATCATGTTACGGCAATCAATCAGGTTAAGAATCAGTTAAACAGAATGGTTAACAGAGTTTGAGATGAAGCTTAAATTCAGGAAAATAGGGTGAGGTTTGGTTCAGGAAACCAATTTCATC
>CAYWHE010000094.1:0-14900 GCA_964458125.1 uncultured Flavobacteriaceae bacterium
GGATCCCACTTGGCAGAAAACTGGAAAAGCGTAAAAAAATCTTCATTCTTCGGTACCCGACGGGTATTGGTCATGTCGATATCGGAAAATTCATATTCCAAAGGGTTGGTGGAAAGTTTAAAATTCCGGAATGCAAAGCATTTAGAATAATCGAGTTTGCTGTTGTAGTTGGGTGTTGACCCGTCACCGTCATATATTTTTTCACAAATGTCGAGGCCTGCGGCCGCCAAGGCAATATCGTAGGAATCGGTACCGGAACACATGGTAAAGAGGTATCCTCCTCCTGCGGTAAAATCCCTGATTTTCTCAGCCACCCCAAGCTTCAGTTGTGACACCTTGCCAAACCCCAGTTTATGGGCCATGTTCTCGTCTGAACGGACCTGTTCCTGGTACCAGGGCGTATTGTGATACTGGGCATAGAATTTACCATATTGCCCGGTAAAATCCTCATGATGCAGGTGCATCCAGTCGTATAAAGGAAGTTTGCCCTGGATGATTTCCTCATCATAAACAATTTCATAGGGAATTTCGGCATAGGTTAAAACAAGGGTGACGGCATCATCCCAGGGAAGTTTATTTTTTGGTGAATAAACGGCTACCTTCGGCGCCTTTTCCAGTTTGATCACGTCCATGTTGACTTCAGGATTTAGAATTTCCTGAATGATGGCATCGGCCTGGGCATCGGCAATCACCTGGAAGGAAACACCCCTGATAGCGCATTCATTTTCAAATGCCTTACTGGCCTTCACCATAAAACTCCCTCCACGGTAATTCAACAGCCAGTTAACCTCTATATCATTTTTCAGAATCCAATAGGCGATTCCATAGGCTTTCAGGTGATTGGCCTGGGTTTCATCCATGGGAATGAGCAGGTATGCGCCATTCACAAACCCTGGCAGGGAAGCCATCAGCATCAACGTGAAAATAATTTTTTTCATAGCCGGTAACCGGGTTTTCCAAGCGGAACGACAGTCATTTCAATGGCTGAGGTTGAAATCAAGGAGCCATCTATACACATGCGAATCCAGATGCAAGATACCTCTTTTATAGAATAAAATCCATTCCGTTAAAAGGGAGTTGTATCCTCGACATCATTGATCCTGGATTTTACTGTAATACGTTCGGAAGGTTGATTTTGTTGTGCAGGAAAAGCCTGCTCACCGCCGTATTCAAATTCATCCGGCTCCACAAATTTGGTTAACTGGTGTAAAAATTTAAGATGCACGGATTTCAGGGCCCCATTCCTGTTCTTGGCAACGATTATTTCGGCCATTCCGTTCAGATTATTATGTTCTTCATCTTCCGTGAGGCCGTAATAATCAGGGCGGTATATAAACATTACCATATCGGCATCCTGTTCGATTGCTCCCGACTCCCGTAAGTCAGACAATTGGGGTTTTTTTGAACCACCCCTGGATTCGACGGCCCTGCTTAACTGGGAGAGGGCTATGATCGGCACGTCCAGTTCCTTGGCAATACTTTTCAGGGATCTGGATATGGTGCTGATTTCCTGTTCCCTGTTAAAATTCCGGTTATCAAAGCCGGCCACCATCAGTTGCAGGTAATCAATGATGATCAGTTCTATCTTTCGCTCAGCGACCAGACGCCTGCATTTGGCACGTAGTTCCAGGATGGAAAGGGATGGCGTATCATCGATAAAGATGGGCGCCTCCGTCAAAGGACCGATTTTGGTATGAAGTTGCTCCCACTCGTGATTCACCAGTTGACCCCGGCGCAGTTTATCTGACTGCAGTTCCGTTTCACTGGAAATCAGCCGGTTTACCAACTGTACTGAGGACATTTCCAGGGAGAAAAAAGCTACCGGTTTCCTAAACTTAATAGCCGCATTTCTGGCTAATGAAAGTACAAAAGCCGTTTTGCCCATACCAGGCCTGGCGGCCATGATGATCAGGTCGGATTTCTGCCAACCCGCTGTAATCCGGTCCAGTTCGGTAAAACCGCTTGGTACACCTGTTACGCCTGACGTCTGCTGGCTGGCATCTTCAATTTTTTTTAAGGATTTGGTGATCAGCGCATGGATATCTTCATAGTTCTTACGCAGGTTTCCTTCTGCGATGGCAAACAGGTTTTTTTCAGCCTTATCCAGCAGCAACAAAACATCCGAGGTGTCTTCGTAGGCTTCCTTTACAATTTCAGAGGAAATCCTGATCAGTTCCCGCTGAATGAATTTTTCAAGAATGATCCTGGAGTGATATTCAATATTGGCTGCCGATGCCACGCGATTGGTAAGCTGGGTGATATAATAGGGACCACCTACGAGATCAAGTTCTCCTGATTTTCGTAAGGCCTGGGTAACAGTCAGAATATCGACCGGTTCGGTATTGTGAAACAGGTGGTGAATGGCACTGAAAATCCGCTGGTGAGCTTCCTTATAAAAGCTTTCAGGATGAAGAATGTCTATCACCGCATTCAGGGCATCCTTTTCTATCATTAAAGCGCCCAGCACCGCCTCCTCCAGATCAAGGGCCTGGGGGGGTAATTTTCCCATTCCTGCTGCATGCTGCAGGGCCAGGGTCGATTTATTGGTGGCACGTTTCCGTGTACCGGCTGAAGGCAATTGGTCTGGCATAACTGGTTAAAGAGAAAAAAAAGGTTTTCGGAAAAAAATCGGGTTTGATCCTACAAATTTAACAACAGATGAAGAGTGTTAAAAATTTTAATTTCAGAATAGTTTTAAACATCGTTTGGAGACCAGTTAAAAATTAATATAACTCCCGGACAAAATATCAGGGATCAACAGCTTTTCCTATTCCAATAAATACAGGTAAACTTCCCTTCCATGGGATACCAGTATATTTTTCCGGCCATCGTTGTTCATTTCATCCAACTTAAACGCCCGGTCCGCTTTTATCGGGAAGCCTTTATAAAGACTGCCGTTGCTGTTAAACAGATAGGCATGACCGTTGACGCTGGACCAGACACCAATCCTGGTTTCCTTCCCGTTTCCGGGGAAGATCAGGATGCCGGGATCCGCCTCTCCCCCGGGAATCCTGGAGAACAAACTTAAAGAATCCTGCTGATACAGGGAAATCTGGGTGCCGTCGTTGAGGAGAAAATCATTCTCATCATCCAGGTTGAGATCGGTCATGGCGAATCCTGCTCCGTCTGCAAACTCCATCAGAGGGTGTACGCGGATAAACCCATCCGGCATTATGCTGCAGAGGTTTCCGGCCGTATCCAGTGTAACGAAACTGTAATTTCCTTCCCGGTCGCTATCCAGGTAAAATGGAACAGTCTTGTTTTTAAATAAGAGCTGATGGATTGGCCTGATTTCCTGTCCGAATTTATCGAGCAGATAAACCTTGCCGGCGGCATCATTAAAGAGCAGTATGTCGTTTTTATCCAGGTTAAAATGAGCCACCGGATCGGTTACCCCGGCCGTGACGGCAGCAAAATTCCAGCCCAGCAGCGGTTTTCCTGAAGCCTGGTAGCCGTATATCCGGCCATTGGAGCAGGCCACGTAAATCCGGTATTCCTTTTCGTTATCAAAATCAAAAACGGAAACCCCATTGGTGGCGGTGGAAGGAAGCCTGATGGGGAATCCGGAGAAATATTTTCCAGCCGTATCAATCATCAATAACCGGGTTGGGGTATTAAAAAGAAATTGCACCTGCCCGTTTTTGACCACATCCAGCGTGTGGAAATCACTGATCACCGGTTCATCCAGTTGAATTTTCCAACGTGCAAGCCCGGCATTATCAAGCAGCCATAAGCGGAGAGTGGCATCCTGAACCAGTACGCCCTGCTGGCCCTGGCCCATGGAAACAAAAGAGGGCCCTGCAATAACGCCGGAGTCAAGTTCTGCGGACCAAACCAGGTTTACTCCTGTAGCCGGCATTTGTGTATATAACAATCCGGCTGATGTTTGGAATCCTCCAGGTGTATGTTGAATCATAAAAGCGAATGCGTTCCAGCGTGACAGGCCCTTGTAGTGATCCACCCAAGCACCTGCATCGGCTGATGCGACCGATTTAAACAGGTACGAACAGGCCGGGATCCGGCTGTAAAAACAAAAATTTCCATTCCGGGTGATCTGTTCCGGGTTTAATTCCCGATTAGAACCCTGAAGGGTCCTGCCGGCCTGAAAGTCGTCAATAAAACTTCTCAATCCGGAAGCCTGATTGGAAAAAACAATGTAGTTGCCGGTATTGGTAAAAAAAAGGCGGTTGAGTTTATTAAAAATATCACCATAGAGGGAGGCCATGACATTTTTGAGGTTTATCAGGCCTATGGTATGTCCATTGTAGTTCTCCACCGTCCATCGTACTCCCTGCCGGCCCGCCACCCGTTGTCCCAGTTCCCGGAGTTCCTGCATGGCCAGCAGCGTATCACGCGCCTTAAAAACAGCCATCACATTATTGGTAAAATTTGTTCCTCCCGGTTCGGTAACCATAAGGGCATATTCATTCCCCAGCCATCGCTGCAATTTATCGCGCACTGAAATATCATAGGCTGCTTCCAGTGTATTCAGGTATCGTTCTTTTTCAGCGCCTGATTCCATCTGCGACAGATACCGCTTCAGGTCAGCAAAGTACTGTTGTTGGTTTGAAAGACCGTAATACAGAAATGCTGCTGTTCTGCCCGGAAGAATCCCGGGGAGTTCCATTTTCACCGGCGACTGTCTGCTGAACAGGTTTAAATAGGAACCGGAATCCGCGGTGGTGGTTAAACCGGCAAACAGGAGATGATCCTTTTCGGCCTGCAGGGACAGGCAGGACCAGCCTCCAAAGTTCGACAGTCCTGAAAACGGTCTTTCCCGCGCCGGATCTGCAAACATTCCCAGCCAGGCGGACAGGTTGTTGTACCGGAAATAAATTTTATCCTCACGATGCAGGCTTTCCCGCCTGTACAATTCAATAAATGATTTATCCCCTCCGAAAGGTTTTTTAAGTTTTTGCTGCCGGATGGCATCCTCCACGAGGAAAGAGGTAAAACTTCCGGCAAAAACCCCCTTACTAACGGTAAATGTAAACGAACGTCCCCCGGACAAAAGTAATTCGTTGACCGTGATGCCGTCATAGTTGCGCGCCTGCAGTGCCGTATGGGGATCCCCGGCTATTTCCCTTACCCACTGCTCACATTCGGAAGAACCATAACCGGCAGGCAGGCTGATCAGAAAAAGAAAATCATAATCCGTGGCCCGCGTGACATGCGCTGAAATGATCAGGTGACCAGTACCGAACAACTCCCTGATGGAGGTATTGGCCTGAAGAATGGAGTCCATTTTAAAAAAGGATCCGATAAACCTGCCTAAATCGGGATCATTTTTGTTATCGGCTGCGTAAATACTGTTCACTATTTTTTTCAGATTGCCGGCATCATTATAAAAATCGATAAAAAAGGAAGCATCTGCCGGAATCGCATTAATGGCATTTTCGCCGGCATTGCGGTATTTTTTAAAATAATAAAAACCAACACCAAGCAAACCGATAATCAGTAATGCAATAACGGAAGAGGTTACAACGCGTCTCAAAAAAATGACAATATTTTGGGTCGTTGAAATAAAATTCAACCATTCAAAGCTACAGCCAACCAGGGAGCATCTGCCACCGGTAAGGATATTTTATTTACATGGTTGTGTTAATAAGGCTGAAATCAGGTTCATGAGAGGGCTTCGTCAATCACCTGCCTGATCCACTGTTGATCAGCCACCTGTGAAGTCCGGGAAAGTTTTTGTTTCAGGGTTTGGATTTTCCTGGGTGATGTGCCGGCGTGCACCAGGCGAATGGCAAAGTTGACCAGGTTCCGGTAAAGGGTCCGCTGATAGGCTGATATGAGTTTGTTCCGGGACAGAAAAATTTTAAAAGCTGCGGCATGGAAAAGAAGCGTTTCCTCGTCTCCCTGTTCATAGTATATTTTCAACTGTATGGACCGCACATCCAGTTGGTAATATATATCGGTCAAGGACACCCGTTGAAAAAGCCTGAGAGCGGCTGAATAATCCTTTTTATGAAAATGAAGGTTGGCAAGATTATATAAAACTGCATTTCTTTTTTCCTCCGGATTCAGGTAATAACTGTATTTTCTGATGAAATTTTCCACCCATTTCAACTGTCCCAGACGGAGACCAAGGGTGGTCATATTTTTAAACTCCCACTGACTGAGGTAATCGTTACGCAGCAGCCTTTTATTGGCGAGGATTTCCTGGTAAATTTCAAATAATACCGGTTGGTATGAGGTTTCACCCAAATTGATTTTTTTTATACAGTAATTCCGGATATACTGATATAGATCGTTCAGTTCCGACACAGGAAAAATGCCGGCATGACGGGAAAGCAGCGTCCTGAGCTGACCGAAATGCGGTTCCGCTTCTGATGAAATTATGGACATCAGCACCTGGAAATAGATTTCAATAACCGGTATTCCTGAGAAAGCGGGGTCCGTAGCCAGTTTCCGGATCTCCTCTGAAAGATGCACCGTGTATTCAGCCTCCAGGATATTTTGGGCATTGGCTGATTCGGCCATCAGCTGAAGTTTCCGGGCCAGGTAAAAAACGTCCAGTTCCTTCATCAGTTCATCAAAGCGAATCACCTTTTTTCTTCTGCTTTTTCGGAAAGCATATTGCTGGTGCTGGTAATGCATCAGGAAAGTCGACAGGTAATATTCCGCATCACGGGAATGCTGGTTTCGGTGCCACTTCTCAAATTGGTGATGTTCAAAATCATAGGCCTTTTCACAATTTTTCTCCGCCAACCCTTTAAGTTTTAACTGAAAAAGCAAGGCTTCATTGGCAAAAAGTTCCCTGCAGGCCAGGTAATTTTCGAGGCACCTGGTCAGGTCCGAAAGCAGGTAGCGCATTTCCTTATCCTGATATTTCCTTTCCGGATATAAACGCTTATATAGCTCGGCTCTTGAACCAAGCTGCTGTTTGCGGATCGCTTCGTCCAGTATGGGAAACAGCGCTATGATGGTTTCATTGGTATTCAGCCAGGGCGAAGCTATAAACCGCACAAACGAATTCCTGTCGTGTTTGGAAAAACTTTTTATAATTCCATGAAGCTTACTATTCTCCATATACAAAACCGTTTTGGAAGCAATTTTTCTGTACTTGTAAATTATTTAATCTGGCAAATAACAAATACTTCTGTAATTTATTCTACGTGATTTTATATAAAATAATGGGCATTTTGAAAGTATATAATTCATATATTATTGATTATGACATATATATAAACTATTAAAAATTAAAATCATTTATAAAAGACCTGAAAATTTATTCAAATATAAATAAAATATTTACTGGCAAATGAAATTTTTTGTATTTTTTTCAGGCATCTCCGCTATTTACATTTGTATCGTGAAATAATACCCGGATCGAATCGGGTTATAATTAATAACTATATTAGGACTTTACTAAACAACATCTCATGCGTACTTTCAACAATTTCCTCGGTTTATTTTTTCTCATCGGTTTTATGGGATTGAACCCGTCTAAAGCTACCCATATTATGGGCGGGGATATTACCTATCAATGGATAAGCGGAAACAGTTACCTGGTCAACGTCAGTTTATATCGTGACTGCGCAGGCCTAGCCCTTCCTGCATCAGCTGATATTGCTGTTTATTCATCTTCCTGCCAGGATAGTTTTGTGGTCACGATTCCGCTGATCAGCAATGCGTCTATTCAGGCCTCCTGCAACAGTTTATTATCCAGCTGTAACGGGGGCAGCGCCCTGGGTTATGAACGGGGAATTTACCAGGATACCATTACCCTCCCCGCTTCCTGCAGCGACTGGCATTTTATTTATGCCAACTGCTGCCGGAATGCCACTATCACCAACCTGGTCAACGGTGGTGCTTATGGGGCCCTTTTCAGTGCCAGACTCGATAATCTGCATCAGCCCTTTAACAATTCCCCCGTTTTCCTGGCCGATCCGGTTCTCCTCCTTTCAACAGGAACGTATTACCAGATTAACAATGGAGCCTTTGACCCTGATGGAGATTCCATCGTTCTGAGTCTTGCGCCGGCTATGGATGGATCGGTGTTTTCACCTTCACAACAAATTCAACTCAGCTATAATGCACCGCTCAGTTACCTGAATCCGGTGACATCTTCTCCTGTCCTTGCACTGGACCCGGTTACCGGAACCGTAACCGTAACTCCACAGACGGCGGAGGTGGACATTGTGGTTTACAGGCTGGATGAATACCGCAACGGGATATTAATCGGATCCGCTACACGTGATATTCAGGTAAACATACAACCCGGTGGCAACCTGCTTCCTTCCTTAACGGGCATGAACGGATCCGCCAATTTCATGAGCCAGGTTTGTTTTACCGATAGCATTCAATTTACCATTGGCAGTACCGATGGCAATCCGGGAGACAGTACTTTTATTTCCTGGCACGCCTTTACCGGATCGAATGCGAACGGAAGCAATTATTCCTTTGCAGTCACCGGAACAAACATGGACAGTGCAACATTTACTTTTTATCCCGACAGCACCATGATTAGTCCCATGCCTTATTACCTCTATGTATCGGTGAAAGATAATTCCTGTCCGCATTTTGGCATGCAAACCTATTGTTATGTCATTTATGTGAATTCATGCAGCCAGGATGTGTGGCCCGGTGATGCCAATTCGGATCTGATGGTCAATCTGATAGACCTTTTGCCCATCGGGCTGGCGTACAACGACACAGGTTCTGTCCGGAACGGAGCTTCCCTGCTTTGGGCAGCTCAGCCCTGTACCGACTGGAGCCAGTCTTTTTTTAACGGGGTTAATCACAAGCATGCCGATTGCAACGGGGATGGTATAGTCAATGCAGCCGATACTACAGCACTGGCTTTAAATTACGGCTTATCCCATCCGGCTAAACAGCCACTGGTGCCGGTTACCACGTCAACCATTGCTGATATGTACCTGGTAGCCAGTCCTGATACGGTTTCTGCCAACCTGACTGTTAATGTCAAGGTATGCCTGGGCACTGCTTCAGTCCCTGTTGACAGCATATACGGAATTGCATTCCGGATCAACTTTAATCCGGCCCTGGTTGATTCCGCTTCCGGAAACGTCAGCTTTTCCAACTCCTGGATGGGCACGACGGGCACTGATCTGATTCCCATTTACCGGAACTTTATTTCATCCGGATATTCAGATATTGCCATGGTTCGGACCGACCATAACAATATCAGCGGGGACAGCATCATTGCCATTTTTTCCATCGTCATCGTTGATAATATTGCCGGAAAAATGGGCCTGCCTTTTACTTTGTCTGATGTTTATGCCATTACCTATTCCGGCGCACAGCTAAATTTCAATCTCATTGGTGATACTGTTTTGGTGAGTGTTTCAACAGGCGTTAACGACCCTGCTGGTCTTTCAGAATTCATTCAGATTTACCCGGTGCCTGCCAATCAATACCTGGATATTCGCTCACAGTCAGTGCCGATAACAGCCGTTCATTTAGTTGACCTAACCGGAAGGGAAATTCACGTTAACGGAAAAAGCCAAGGCGAAATGATTCGACTGAACCTGGAAGGTATTGCCGGGGGCACCTATATGCTGGAGGTTCAGACTCCTTCCGGCAAATTAACCAAACGCATTAACGTTTCAGGACAATAAACGCTTCCTGGCAATTTTAGGGGTAGTGAAGCATACCGCCGGTCTTCCGACCGGCGGTTCTTTTTAACCTGTCAGAAATCGTTACTTTTACAAAAAATTCAGTATGAAAAAAAACTATCAGCTGTTACTGGCTACCAGTATCATGATTGGTTTCCTGGCCTGCAACAGCAAACAGGAACCGGAACAGAAGACTGCTCCTGCCCTGGAATCCAAAGCGGAGGAGAATAAAAAGGAAGAAATTAAAATCGAAACATCCTCCCTGGCCCGTCTGGACGATCCGGTTTGCGGCATGTCGGTAAAAGAGGGCGTAAACGATACAGCCACCGTGGATGGAAAATTATACGGATTCTGTTCCACAGGCTGTAAGGATGAATTTATCAAGGAACCTGCCAGGTATATCAGGTAACTTATGAGCCGGATATTCTGGGCTGGAGTCATCAGCCTTTTTGCCATTATCGGAACAGGAATATACCTCGCCTACCAGATCAGCAAACCCGTTTCGGTTTTACCCGTTTACGGTCCCCGGGCTGATAATGCTGAAGCCCACCGGATTGCAGCATTTTCATTAACCAGTCAGCTGGGCAGGACGATAACGGAAAAAGATGTAACCGGAAAGATTTTTGTTGCCGACTTTTTTTTTACCACCTGTCATGGTATATGCCCGAGGATGACCAGCCAGATGCAACGCGTTTATGAAACATTTAAAGGAAACAAAAACATCCTGTTCATTTCCCATACCGTAAATCCAGCCTATGACAGTGTTCAGGTGATGGCCGATTATGCAGCCCGGCATGGTGCAGATCCTGAACAATGGATTTTTTTAACCGGGGATAAAAAAGCAATTTACGACCTGGCCAGGCATTCCTACCTGGTTGATGCATCGGAAGGTACCGGTGGAACGGAGGATTTTGTCCATACCCAGAATTTCGCACTGGTTGACAGGAAACTACATATTCGTGGCTATTACGATGGCACCGATTCCCTTGAAATAAACAAGCTGATCGGAGATATTGAACTGCTCCTCAAGGAGGAATAATTTAACCGGAACCGGTTTATTTAATTCTTACCAGCAGTTTTACCCGGATCAAGGCTCATTTTAACCTGCTCCGCTTTGAGCGGAGAAACCTCGGACTCAACAAAACTATCCTTCCAAACCAGGTGCATGGTTGCAAATTGCATGTCGACTACTTTGGCGGGTATCTGGTAGTAAACGTTGAATTTGTCCTCTTCCCCATCCGCGAGGACAACCGTTTTATCCCTGGAGTTGACCATGGCGAACTCCTGTCCGTTTTCAACCCGGCAGACCACTTTTCCCTGGTTGACCAGCCCGTAATGTTTACTGTCATTGGCATAGGTCACTTTAAACCGGACTGAGGTCTGTTGTGTTTTTTTATCGATATTGGTCATCAGCACCTTAAACGGACCTGCGGCAAAGTCATTGGTGGAGGGAGGCAATTGAAAATCCGGAGCCGAATACACCTTACCGTTAACCGGAAGACGGTAAAAGCCCTTCAGGTTAATGGTAAATTCCTCCACATGAAAACGGTTATCACCGCTGGCCGTAATTACCCTTGAATTCGTTCCTTTTGGTTCGATCAGTTCATTCTTGCCATTTATCATCGCCATCCCGCCCTTCGGGTGTACCGAAGCGAAATCGAATACAAATTCGGTTTCCTCGGGTTTATAGATGATATAATCATTGGTTTTATTCGTGATCCTGATTTTCATCTTGCAGAATTCGGTCTGGGCATTGGCATCCAGCAGTTCAATGATCATCTCTTCCGTTTCAATTTTAGCTTCTTTGAAAATATTCTGGTGTTTGGGATCCACCTTTTTTTCTTTTTTTTCCTTTTGGGCCCATACGTTGAATGCGGAAAACACCAGGATCATGCTAACCAGGCAGCTTGCTTGAATTTTTTTCATAAGAATTTATTTATTGGTTTCAGTATATCCTGTTGATTTGGAATAAACTTCCCTTCAGGATCAGGCAAAAGTAAAACAATTCAAACAATCCGCGGATCACCTGAATGATTTATTAGTATTCAACGGCATATTTCTGTACCATCCTCGGGATTCATCAATAGTTTTTGTAATTTTGAATACGTAAAACAACCTTTAATTTATGCCGAATCCTTCATGAAAAAAAACCTGCTCCTGAATCTTGCCTGTTTATGCCTGCCATTTTATGTCCTTTGCCAGAAAAATATAACGTTATTGGGCAAACTTACCTTTCCCGGTAAAACCGTTGCCGGCATTTGGCATTATACCGGCCCCGGAAATCATGAGTATGCCCTGGTGGGAACAAGCGACGGCCTGTCGGTTGTGGATATACAGGTGCCCACAAATCCGGTACTGCTGTTTAATATAACGGCAAATACCAGTTTATGGAGGGAGGTCAAAACTTATAGTCACTATGCTTACGTCACTACAGAAGGAGGAGGAGGCGTTACCATTGTGGACCTGGACAGTTTACCCATTGCCGTAAATTCCAAAACATACACCGGAGACGGACCGGTAGCCGGTTTGCTTGACCGTGCGCACAGCCTGCAGGTTGAAGGAACCTATCTCTATATCAACGGACCAACAGGAATTGCCAATGGAGGCATTCTTATCTGCAGCCTTGCCGATCCCTGGAATCCGGCCTATGTGGGCGAGGTGAATTTGAATTATGTACACGATTGTTATGTCCGGAATGATACGCTATACGCCAGTGAAGTCTTTAACGGGCAGTTTTCCGTTTTTGATATTACCAATAAAGCGACACCTGTTTTGCTGGCCACCCAGTCCACTCCCGGGGCATTTAACCATAATGCCTGGTTGTCGGATAATGGCCGGTATCTTTTTACAACGGATGAATTGCCCAATAAACCTGTTGGCGTTTTCGATATTTCAAATTTGGCCAATATCACGCTTAAAGATCTTTACTACACCAATTTAAACCCGGATGCCGAGGTGCATAATGTGAGGGTTATCAATGACTTCCTGGTCAATCCCAGTTACGGTGATTCGTCTTACGGCAGCCAGCTCACGATTTGTGATGCCGCTCGCCCGGATAACATTATTGAAACGGGGAGCTACCCGTTAGCCCCTGCTAAAACCGGCCTGAGCCTGAGCTGGGATGCCTCTCCGTTTCTTCCTTCCGGCAACATAATTGCCAGTGATGTAGATAGCGGGTTGTTTATACTTGCACCTGTTTACACCCGGGGTTGTTACCTGGAGGGAATGGTGACCGACAGTTTAACCGGTGCACCCCTAAACAATGTGCAGGTTGAAATCCTCCCTTCAACAGTTTCCGATTTTACCTCTCTCACCGGTGATTATAAAACCGGTCTGGCCGATCCCGGAAATTACCAGGTTAAATTTTCCAAGACCGGCTATATCACCAAGGTCATCAGTAACGTAAATTTATCCAATGGTAACCTGACCACATTAAACGTAAACCTATGGAACGGCCTGGCAGGGATGGACGGAG
This sequence comes from uncultured Flavobacteriaceae bacterium, assembly GCA_964458125.1. Taxonomy (GTDB): domain Bacteria; phylum Bacteroidota; class Bacteroidia; order AKYH767-A; family OLB10; genus CAYWHE01. The sequence continues at coordinate 13,060 of CAYWHE010000094.1, forward strand.
ATCCACACCAGCATGGGGTTTTCACGTTAAGCCCGAATCCGTTTTCAGAACAGGCACTGCTGAGGTTCCCGGAAGGCCTATCAGGTTCTGTTTCTTCTTTCAGGATCAGGATCACGGATACATGCGGACGGCTTATCCGTGAATATGGTCCGAACGGAACCCGGGAACAATTAATTGAGAAAAACGGAATGGAACAGGGCCTGTATTTTTATTCTGTCGTTAGTAATGGCCAGCTGACCGGGAGCGGCAAAATAATCGTGGAATAATTATATACCTGTTTGTTCCCAGAGGTTCCTGCGGGCCAGTTTCACTTTTCCTTTGAAGAACAGTTTGGTGCTTTTTTCAAAAGAACGGGTGTAATCGGATACAAAAAAACGATGAGGGGCCTTTTTCCCATGATGTAAAAGGTTGTGTTCTGTTAATTGTTGTCTCACAGTCAATCCGACAATTTCGGCAGAATCAACGATATTGATTTTCCGTTTGTAGTATTTTTCGATTTCCGGACGAATCAGGGGATAATGGGTACAGGCCAGAATAAGGGAATCGATTTTCCGGATTTTAGACCTCGACAGGTAGGATCCAATGATGGTACTGCTGATTTTGTTATTAAAAAACCCTTCTTCAATCATAGGTGCCAGGAGTGGTGTTGCCAGGGAGGCCACTTCCAGTTTTTTGTTCCTGGCCAGCATTTTTCGGGCATACACGTCGGATTTGATGGTGGCTTTGGTACCAATCACCCCTATACGGTGAAAGGAACCATTCACAACGGCCTCCACAACAGGATCAATGACATTGACCACAATGGCTTTTTTTCCCACGTGTTTTTTCACCGTATCAAAAGCAATGGCGGAAGCGGTATTGCAGGCAATGACAATCATTTTTACATGGCTGTCCAGTAAAAAATTACTGATCCGTATGGCATAGCTCCGGATGGCCTCGGGTGATTTATCCCCGTATGGAAGGTGGGCCGTATCACCAAAGTAAATCAGCGTTTCGCCCGGAAGTTGCTTTTGGATGGCATTGGCTACGGTAAGACCTCCTATACCCGAATCAAAAATTCCAATCGGCTGCTGCTTTTTTATTTTATTGTTACCCATTTTTTTCCGATAAAGTGGTAAATAAACAAAAAAAGCCACCGTTGCGGGTGGCTTCCTGTAATTTTTATTAATGATGCGATTATTTTAATCCCAATTTCTGCTTCACCTGAGGCATCAGGTCATCAGCATCCTGGGCATATAATAACGATCCCACGCTGGTATCAAATACATAGGAATATCCCTTATCCTTGGAGATATCGTGGATGGCGTCCTGCGCCTTTTTGATGATTGGAGAATACAATTCCTCTTTTTTCTTTTCAATGGAATTCTGTGCAGATTCCTGGAAATCCTGGATTCGTTGTCCGAGGTCGGTCAGTTCCTTTTCTTTGGTATCCTTAACCGGATCAGCCATGGAAGCTGCTTTGTCTTTGTAATCCTGCAATTTCGACTGGTACTCGGCAGTCATGGTTTTCAACTGATTTTCAAGGGATTTTCCAAAACGTTCCAGGGTGGAATCAGCCGCTTTGGTTTCCGGCATAAAGGACAGCAACTGGGTGGAATTAATATGTCCGAATTTCAGGTTTTGGGCTTCGGCATTTGCGGCAAACAGGAATATTGCTAAAATTAAGATTAAAGATCTGTTCATATTTTTTTGGTTCATAGGGGATGGGTTAAAAATTTTTGTTATTTTTTGTCCTGGTCGGTTGCATCGCGTTGTTCTCCGCCGCTTACATTTTTCTGCGGAACGCCTCCAGGCGCTGGTTGTTTGGTTTCATTGGATTTGGTTCCGGATTTATAGCCCAT
>CAYWHE010000095.1:0-14834 GCA_964458125.1 uncultured Flavobacteriaceae bacterium
TTCAGGTCCGGGTCTTTTTTCAGCAGGTCACTCAGCAGATCAGCGCCATTGGTGCTGATGGCACAGGCCGGTATTTTTTTTATCGTATCGTTGTATCCCATCGCGCCGGTATGGGGGTTGTCGTCTTTCGCATGAGTCATGGAACGTACGATGATTCCTGCTGCTCCATAAGGCGCTGCCTTCATCGCGCCTGAGTACCGTTGTTCAACCGCTCCGCCGTAAGCTTCAAAGGTATTGATGAGGGCTGGGTCCATCGGGCGGTTGAAGAAAATGTAACGACCGCCGATCCGTTCCTTTCCCAGTTTTTCGAGCTCATTAAAGGTATGCACTTCGATCACGCCGGCCGTGATTCCAGACGGTCCGGTACCGATGCTGCCGCCCAATGCACATACGGGTACTGTTATTGGTTCCGTTCCTGAACGGCCTGTAATGGAAGCCTTTTCCTTCGGACCCCGCTCCCAGTGCGGTACCAGGCATTCCTGCTGAAACACCCAGTCTGGTTTTACCGACTCCATGGTCATCTGCGTCCAGGCCACTGCCCGTTCAGCCTGGGGGGAACCGCTTAAACGGCCACCAATCCGGTTGGACAGGTAGGATAGCCATTCGTAGGCTTTGCCGTTTGTCAACGCTTCCGTAAAAATCTTTCTGATCATCACCGAATCATGGGGTTGTCCGGGTGACAAATAAGGCCATAAAACCAGGAGTCCTGCTCCGGCAATAAATAATTTTTTTAATTTCATCGATTGCATGATTTGTTTTTCAGGAACCGGCTTAACGGCCTGTTGTAGATTATTGTGTTAATGTCCATTCTGTTTCCATATCCCAGTTGGCGCGTATGGTAACGGGGTCGCGAAAATAAAACACCCGCTCCGGCTGAAGTTTCTCCCGGTATTTCCCGGTATCCCAGCGCTTGTTGGCATTGCCGTCATAGATGACTTTCAGCCTGTAACTGCCCGGCTCCAGGAAACTGAATTCTGTTTTGCTTCTTGGCTTGATGATGGCCTTCCTGACCGACCTGTCTTCGGCATCCACCAACTGAAGCACATAGTCGAAACCGATGTCTGGAGCCGTGAACTGAACCGTCAGACTGCCGAAGAGAGTTTCGTCCATCTGCCTGAAACTGATTCTGACCGTATCGTTTTCATAGCCGTTAAAAGCCTTCAGTGTACCGGGAGGAATATAAAGGTCATAGCGTTTTCCCTGCTTCAAAGGAATATTCAGCTTTAATGAGAGTTTGAGTGAAGTTTCAAACAGGTACTCGGGATCCCTGACCAGGACCGAATCTTCCAACAGCCTGATTTTACTCAGATCATGATCCTCCACCGGGAATCCGAAACGGAGGGTGAAAGACTGCCCGGGAGGAAGTTGCCCGCCCGATAAATTGGACACCACCTGCAATCGTCTTTCTTTCATGGCTTTGCTGCCGGTGGCCTTCTTCAGCGGTGCAGGAATTTTAAAATGGATCGTGTCCACAGGGTCCATTCCTCGGAAAACAATGAAGTTCAGCGAATCGATGAGCGTATCGCTGACCCAGAGGATGCAGGAATCACGGAGCTCACTTTGTTCCAGGATATCCCAGGGTGGCTGATGAGGGTCACCGTTCAGGGGCTGCAAACGCAAGTCCGGGGCCGGAGCGGAGAATGCAAGTATGATTTTGCCGGTATAGGCCTGGGTGATCTTTTTGACTGAAAACGGAGGCGTTTCTACAAACATCCTCAGTTCCGTTTCATTGCTGTCCGGCGCTTCAACGGGATTAAACCGGAAGGCCACCGCTTCGTCCTGCCTGTTGAACCGGTAATTATTATCACCGTCTTTCAGGGCAAAAATTTTATAGACTCCCGGACTGATATTCCTGATTTTAAATCGCCCGGCCGAATCGGTCCTGGCAAAATAGGACGGAAGGGACTGATAGGGCAGGGAATCATTGCTGATACTGTCCCCATACAACATCACCAGTATATCCTTTTCGGTTTTCAGGTTTTCGGACCGGAATACCGTACCCTTCACCTCGAGTGAATCTAATATGGAGCCGGTTGAAAAAACATACTGAAAATTCCTTGCCACATTGCCTTCGTGAATGTCGGCGATCGCTTCACCGAAATTCATGGTATAGGTGGTGTTTGCCTTCAGTGTGTCGGGTAACCGGATCTTCAGTGATTTTCGTTTGACCGTGATTTCAGGAAAGGGATCGATCAGGGGAGAAACGATCAGCTGCCGCTGCACTTCCTTTAACTGGATAAACTCATTGAAATTAATGGTTATGGTTTTTGATTTGAAATGTACCGAATAATCAGGCGGGATAGACCCGGTAGATACCGGCGGCTGTTCATCCTTGGGTCCACCTGTCGGACTTAGTTTACTGGCACAGGAGGCCAGGAACAGGCAGGCCGTCACGGACAGGAACATCCACGGATAGTCTATACGAAGAATGGAAATGGTTGAAAATGGAAATGTTTTTTTGCAGACGTGAAGTATCCGGGAGGCAGACCACCTGAAGGAAACACGGATGAAGGTAACAAAATGCATAAAGGAAGCAGTTCAAGGCTGAAGAATCGTGTCGGAAAGGTTCATGGTCATGAAAGTTTTTCCATCAGGCGCATCACTTCTTCGAGGTATTGCTGATCGGTTTCATTAAAATAGGCGGCCATTTTGCTGTCAATATCCAGTACAAGCAATACCTCACCGTTTTTAAATGCCGGGAGTACGATCTCCGATCTGGATTCGCTGTTGCAGGAAATATGACCGGGAAAGGCATCTACATCGGGAACCACGATGGTTTTCTTTTCCTTCCAGCTGTTGCCGCAAACGCCTTTGCCAAAACCGATACGGGTACAGGCCACGGGTCCCTGAAAAGGGCCGAGGACGAGTTCCCGGCCCCGTACAAAATAAATGCCCGTCCATAAAAAATCAAAGGTATGGTGCAGGGCGGCAACCAGGTTGCACAGGTTGGCCAGGGAATCGGTTTCACCTTCCGCCAGGGCATGCAGCTGGGGAAGCAGGCTTCGGTATTTTTCCTCCCGGCTCGTGTTGGCAGGTATTACCACGGTATTGCTCATGCGGTGAAGGTAAAAAATTACCCTTCATCCTGCAAAAGTCATCAAATCTTTAATGATAGGCATAAGCCAGCGCCCCGATACTCACTTTCGCTCCCGGCAGGGTAAGCAGTTCTTCGGCGCAGGAAGCCAGGGTCGATCCCGTCGTGATGACATCATCCACGAGCAGGAAATTCCGGGCTGCAGACGTGTTGTGCGGGTTGATGCAAAAGACACTTTTCATGTTTTCATACCGGTGAAAGCGTTTTTTCCTGGTTTGCGTTTCGGTTTTCTGATGCCGTTGCAGCAGGTCGGTTTCCACGTGAATGCCCATGGCCTCCGCAACGCCCCGGGCAATAAAATCACTCTGGTTGTATCCTCTTTTCTGTTTGCGGGAGGCATGCAGGGGCACCGGAATGACGGCTTGTATGTTCTGGTACAGGGGGGAGCGGGACAATTCATGCCCGTATAGTTTCCCGATGCGCAGGCCGATGTCGGTGCTGCCCTTGTATTTTAACCGGTGGATCAGTTGTTGCACCCGGTTACCCTTGTTGAAATAATAAAATGCCGAGGCTGTTTGAATGTTTACCTTCCCCCAGAAGGCTTTGGCTACAGGATTTTCAGGCCTGATGTAAAATCCGGTTTTGGGGAGGTGGTAGGTGCAGAAGGTGCAGATCACCTCCTCGCCCTTGAACAGGGAGTTCCCGCATGCCTGGCAGATGCGCGGAAAGATCATGGATAAAAAGTCTTGAATCATGAAAAAAAGGATATGAACCTCAAAGGTATAAATTTTTTTAAAAAAAACGATTACGGGCTGTGAAACTGGTTCATCTCTCCTGCAGCGGTTCCTGCAAGGCCAGCCTTCTCTTCATCCAGAGTGCCCCGCCTGCCACCAGCAGCGAAATCAGCGTCAACAGGTACCAGAGCATGTCGTATCCGGAAAAGGCAATGGTTTGGGTGGCGATGACGGGAAGGAGTACCTGGGCCGCGCTCCATGACATGGCATACAAGGCAGCATATTGTCCTTTGTTACGGATATTGCTCCGTTCATTCATAAAGGTATTCATAAACGGCATGGCAAACATTTCCGAAAAGGAAATGACGATATTGATCACCACCAGCCAGACCACCGAGTGGAAAAAAGGAAGCGAGAAATAACATAACGCCAGCAGCAGGGCGCCAAAAGCAATGAAGCTGAATTTATTTCCCTTGTGTTGAAGTGTATAAATCAGGATCATCTCCATGGAGGCCACCAGCACGGCATTGATGGCCACCAGCATGCCGATTTCATTTTCACGCAGGTGATAGCTATTTTTATAAAAGAGTGGCATGGTGGAGAAAAACTGAAAAAAACTCATGGCATACAGCATACTGAGAAAAATAAACAGGAGGTAAATTTTATCGGCATAGGCCGAAGACGCTTTACCATCCTCCTGTTTGTTTTGCTCATGAGGTGCCGGACTCTTGTTGCCCAGGAAAAATAAAATAATCAGGCCGGCTCCGAGACAGGTGATCCCGTCGGCCCAGAAAATCGCCCGGTAATTGATGAGCGCCAGCCATCCTCCCAGCAGGGGACCGATGGAGAATCCGAGGTTGATGGCAAGCCTGTTCAGGGAAATGGAGCGCGTGTAGGTCCCCGGTGTGCTGAACGTAGCCACAGCCGTCATCATGGGCGGACGGAAGGCTTCCACGGTGCAACTCATGATGAACGTGCAGATGCACATCACCCAGTATTGCGTAACCAGGCTGACCAGGAAAAACATCAGGGCCCCTCCGAACAAACTGAACAGGATGACCGGGTAATACCCCAGCTTATCGGTAAACCGCCCGCTGATGAAAACCCCGCAAAAGGAACCGGCTCCGAATATGGCCATGATCACCCCGGCACGCTGAACAGGCATGTGCAGGTAATCGGTCAGGTAAAGTGACAGAAAAAGGATCACCATCGTGCCACTCCTGTTGATCAGGGTGGCCAACGCCAGCCACCAGATCTGAACCGGTATGCCTCCATAGGCTTTTTTAAAAAGATCGGTAATTTTTTTCAAGGTACTGATGATGCAGTTGGCATTTTTTTCGCTTCAAAATTATATTTTCATCCGTTACATCATCAGACACATGAACTAAAATTATAAGGTAATGGTTTCCGGCTTAAAGTTTACAGCCCGAATTTTATAATGGTTGCTTTCTGATTGCAAACAAAAAAATTCAATCAATAAACTTTTTAAAGTTTAACAGTGTCGAGCAGCTGCGTTTTCACCAGCCGGGTAGAGGTGTACCAGGATGCAAGAAAACCTATGCCGCCGACCAGCAGCAGCACGAGAAGGAAATCACCCGCCTGCATGGCCACAGGATAACTGTCAACCACAAACGAATCCGCATTTTCCAGTTTGATCAGCCCGAATTTTTGCTGGAGAAAACAAATCAGGCCGCCGGCTGCAAGCCCTGAAAAGGCTCCGATTCCGGTAATCATCAACCCTTGGTTTAAAAAAATGGAGGTCAGGGACTGCTGGCCGGCCCCCATGCTGCTTAAAACGGCAATGTCTTTTTTCTTTTCGATCACCAGCATGGTCAGGGTTCCAATGATGCTGAAGGTGGCAATTAACAGGATCAGTCCCAGGATCAGAAAAACGGCCACCTTCTCGGATTTCAGAATCTTATAAAGGAAATCATGCTGGGCCATGCGGTCCTTCACGGCAAAGCGTGGCCCGGCAAGTGAAGCCAGAACATCCTTCACCGGCCCGGCGTCGGCGCCTTTATCGAGCAGGATTTCAAGCGCGGTGACCTGCACGCTGTCATTCGTCAGCTCACGTGCAAGGGATACCGGTATCAAAACATATTTACTGTCAAAATCCTGCTGGATGGCAAACACCCCGGAAGCGTGAACCACAGCCGTGCTGAAGGCTTCCATCGGGTTCAGGCTGACTTCTTCTCCTTTTTTGGGAACATAAACCTGAATGGGATAAAACGGATCCTGCAGGTTGATGCCCAGGGAATAGGCCACTACGGACCCGAGTACGGCAAACGGAATGGAATCCCTTTCCAGGATAAACGCTCCGTCCAGTATCTTTTTTTTCACACCGCTCCATTCCGCATAATCGTTATTCATGCCTTTCAGCCGTACAATAAACTGCTTGTCGTGATATTTCAAAAGTGCGTTTTCTTCCACCACCTCGGCCACCAGCCTCACGCCTTTTACCTGTTTCAATTCCTGCAGCCGGGCATCAGCAGGATCAAAGGATTTTCCTTCCCTGAGCGTAATGCGTATATCGGGGTCAAACTGGTCATAGAGGGATACCACCAGGTTGCCGAAACCATTAAAAACAGAAAGCACCACAATCAGACCCAGGGAGCCTACCGCCACCCCGGCCATGGACACCATCGAGATGATGTTGATGACATGATGCGATTTTTTCGCCAGAAGATATCGCTTCGCTATGAATAATGATATGTTCATCAGGTAGTGAAGGTGATCAAAAAATTACGATAAAAAAAACCGCGATTTCATGTTTAATAACAGAGCGGTTCGGGCCGGTCCATACTGCTTATTTCCATGCCTTCACGATCAGACCTGTTCCGGTAGGATGGTTGCTATGGGTATCGGCATAATTGAGCAGGAAAGCAATGGGATAAACCAGCAGGTAATAAAATGGCAGCAGCAGCAAACCGGGTATTTTGGGAACGCGGCCGAGAAACTGAATGGGGTATTTCATGGAAAGCCTCCAGGAAATTTTTCCCGGGATCCCATAGGAATAACGGGCTTCCACCCGGGAAAATCCGGCACCACGCAACTTCTGTTCAATTTCGTTGATGTTATAACCGTCCCGTACATGCTCCTCGATAAACGAACTGTCGCTGTCATCATGCACATCTGACCCGCCCTGGTCGCTGGGCGTTGAAATAAGCAGCATCCCCCCTGTTTTCATGGAGACTGCAAAATTTTTAAAGACCTGCACATCCTCCAGGATGTGTTCCATCACATCAATGGAGATGATCAGTTGAAAGGTGTCCGGTTTCACGAAGGTGGTTAAATCATCCACCACAAATTTTACCCGGTCGCCTGAACCGATACTGCGAAAGAAATTATTGCAGTCGGCTACCTGTTCCTCTTTGACATCTACGGCCAGGATATTCCATTTTTTATCCTGCCTGCTGAGGTAATAGGAATATTGTCCGAAACCGGCTCCTGCATCCAGGATCTGAACATCGCTGCCGGCGGTTTTCCTCCAGGCGCGGAGTTCTTTATGTACATGCCAGGCCCGGAGCAGCAGAAGGTCCAGCAGGCTGTAAAAACACTTGCGCAAAAAAGGTGTTTGGTTAAAAATGGCTCCCAGCCTTCGTTTGATGGGGTCGTATTGCATAAATGAAAATCTTTTTTTAGGATTCCGCTTCCCCGGGATCGGCAGGCGGGATGACGAGGTTTTTCATGATCTTATCCATTTTTTCGGCATAGTCGGCCGACTCATCCAGGTAGAAATGCAATTCGGGAATGATGCGCACCTGGTTATGAATCCGGTTGCCCAGGATTTTCCGGATTTCCTTTGAATGCAGGCGGATGGTTTCAAGCACTTCCTTCGGCTGCTTTTCGTTGAAGAGGCTCAGGTAAATTCTGGCGATGGAAAGATCGGGTGAAACACTGGCGTCTGTCACCGTCACAAATGCATTTCCGTAAAAATTTTTTCCTTCCCTGCCGAAAATATCGGCAATCTCTTTGAGTATGAGTCTGGCGAATTTATGTTGTCTGGTGGAGTCCATGCGGGTAGATTTGAAAAATCAGAATTGGGTTCCGTTCCGGCATTCGGCAGGAACGTGCAGCAGCCGGGCCGCCTATTCAACAGTTACGGATTTGGCGAGATTGCGCGGCTGGTCCACGTTGCATCCCCGCAACACAGCCATATGATAGGAAAGCAGCTGAAGCGGAATGACCGAAACGATCGGAAGCAGGATATCATCCACTTCCGGGATTTCAATCACATAATCCGCAAGTCCTTTCACCACCTGGTCGCCTTCGGTAACAATGGCAATGAGCTTGCCTTTTCGTGCTTTTACCTCCTGTATGTTGGAAACCACTTTTTCGTATGAACTGTTTTTTGTCGCAATCACTACAACGGGCATTTCCTCGTCAATCAGGGCGATCGGGCCGTGTTTCATCTCTGCCGCCGGGTAACCTTCAGCATGGATATAGGAGATCTCTTTCAGCTTCAGTGCGCCTTCCAGCGCAACAGGGAATCCATAGCCCCTGCCGAGGTAAAGGAAGTTCCGGGCGTTTTTAAATTTCTCCGCAATCTGTTTGGCTTTGTCATTGCATTTCAGGGCTGCTTCCACTTTTCCGGGAATACTTTCCAGTTCGTTTAACAGGGACATGAAACGGTTTTCCGTAATGGTTCCCCGCTTATGCGCAATCTGCAGGGCCATCAGGGTCAAAACGGTAACCTGTGCAGTAAAAGCTTTGGTGGAAGCCACACCGATTTCGGGACCGGCATGGGTGTAGGCCCCGGCATGGGTGGCACGGGGTATGGATGATCCCACCACGTTACACACGCCAAAGATGGTAGCGCCTTTCAGCTTGGCCAAATCAATGGCGGCCAGCGTATCGGCAGTTTCACCCGACTGGGAAATGGCCACTACGATATCTTCTTCAGTAATGATGGGATTCCGGTAACGGAATTCAGATGCATATTCCACCTCCACGGGAATACGGGCCAGATCTTCAATCAGGTATTCGGCTACCAGCCCGGCATGCCAGGAAGTACCGCAGGCTACGAAGATAATGCGTTTGGCATTCGTGAACTTATGTTCAAAATTGCTGACGCCAGCCATGCGCAGCATGCCGGTCTGAGCATTAAACCGTCCGCGCATGCTGTCCCATATGGAACGGGGTTGTTCATAGATCTCCTTCAGCATGAAGTGCTCATAGCCGCCTTTTTCAAGCATTTCAAGTCGGAGTTCCAGTTCCTGCACATAGGGAATCTTGATCTGGTTTTCAATCGTCTTCACGATCAGCTTTCCATCGTCAATAATGGCCACCTCCCCGTCATTCAGGTAGGCTACATTTTTCGTGTACTCAATAATCGGGGTGGCGTCCGAAGCTACAAAGTATTCTTCCTTGCCGATTCCCAGTACAATCGGGCTGCCCTTGCGGGCTGCAATCATCTTATGCTGATCTTTTTTTGACAGGATTACGATGGCATAAGCCCCGATCACTTCACCCAGGGCCAGGCGAACGGCTTCTTCCAGCTCCACGTTTCCACGGTTGTAAATATCCTCGATGAGGTGAATGAGGACCTCCGTGTCTGTGTCGCTGCGAAAGGTATGTCCCCGGTTGGTCAGCTCCTTTTTAATGGAAGCGTAGTTCTCAATGATCCCGTTATGGATGATGGCGAAATTTTTTGTTTCGGAAAAATGAGGATGGGCGTTCTGATCGTTGGGCTCCCCGTGGGTGGCCCAACGGGTATGGCCCATGCCGACATGGCCGCTCAGGTTTTTGCCTTTCACAAAGGCAGCCAGGTCGCTGACCTTCCCGGCTTTTTTATAGACGTTCAAATCTCCATTCAGAAGGGCGATTCCGGCACTGTCGTATCCCCGGTATTCAAGGCGTTGAAGACCTTTCATAATGATGGGATAGGCTTCTTTATTCCCGATGTAGGCTACAATTCCACACATGGTTGATTAATTTAAGAGTGAATAGGTAATCTCAAGTCTGATTTTTTTGGCGGATGAAGGACCTGCTCCGTTCAGAACGCACCGGTTAGCAAAAACCGAGCCTCCCTGTCCGACCACATAAAGACCGTACTCGTTTGCTTTCCCCGTCAGGACCTGTTGGATATAGCGGGTGATGGTCATGCGGTATTCCCCGGTGCTGCTGTTGTACAGGCCTCCCCGGTAGGAGGTGGATTCATAATAATCCCCGGTTATGACAGCATTTCCCTTATCGTCAATGCCCGTCACGGCAAGCTGTTCAACCGGTGCATAACCCCCTGCCGAATTGGTTTCGGTTGACATGACCAATTCCGCCTTGTTAATGGCAATTTGACCCAGGGACAGTATGTTTTTCAAATGCGGCAGTTTTAATTTCGCTTTTAATCCCGACATCGACTGAATATACACCCGGGTGCTTCCCAGGGTCGAATCAATTAGCTGCTGCCCTGCCGGTGTTCCTGTGTAACGATGCTCAAAATGATTAATGGTGGCACAGCTGTTTTTGGCATCTATCTGGAGATCATACACACCCGTATCGGTGGCGTTATGATAGTAAACATGCAGCCGGGTCAGGGTCGAAGCCAGGTTAAAATATAAAATCCGGTTGCCGGGATGAAGGCCGGGTGCCGGCGTTACATAAATACCTTTAAAATAGGATTGAAACTGGGCTATGGATGACAGGGTGGTTTGCCCGCTCTGATTCAGGATATAGGTTCTGAAAAATGCCGTATCAAGACGGATCCGGAGCTGGGGAGCCTCGTAGGCCCCATTCAGCCAGACGCTGTCTTTGACGGCAGGTGTAAATGAATAGGATCCGATCCGGGTGCCGTAAGCGATACCGGCGTTTGAATAATAGACCGTATCCTTGTATAAATCCTGGGTAACCTGGTAAACATTGAAGGTCTGTGGCCAGACCGCTTTTGTGGTATCGCCGTAACTTCCGGTATAGGCCAATACCAGGATCACGGAATCCGCCTTGGGCTCCACTCCGAAATTGGGATTGTTTTTCAAGGGGGCAAGCTGCGAAAAAAAACCGGCCCGGCTGAAACCGAAAACGGGATCGTTTATGGATCCGGCCAGGTTACCGGAATTGGCTGAGGCCGAAAGGGAATCCTCCCTGATGGTGAAACATTCAATCGATAAAGTGTCGGTAAACCGGACACTCAACGTATCGCCCGGAGGTAAAATGTTAAGCCCGATCTGATCCTCCTCCCTGCAGGAGTGAAGCAAAAGAATCAGAATAGCTGTCAAACCTGTAATGGATGCGTACAGGAATTTATGCATGTGGTTTTTCTCGTTTATGTAAAAACATGCAAAGGTATATTAAATTGTGATGTGCCGAACCCCGGAAGTCCACCGGGCCGTGTATCAAAAAAAATGGGAGGCCTTTTCAGCCCCCCGGTTTCTGTTTTTAATTTAACCTCAGTCAACTAAAACGGTATCTTCCTGCAGAATCTCATCATAAAAACCGGAATAGGCTTCGATATATTCATCCGGAGACTGAAACTCCAGGCAGGGTTTACCGCTTTTTTTAATAAGCCCTTCCACATCCTTGTGAATTTCTGCACTGCCCCGGATAATGGCATCCGATTTCGCAATAGCCGAAGATGTTAAACCGACATAATTATTTATTTTCAACTCCTTCAGGTCGTTGGCTACGATTCCGTCCATCACCACTTTTTTATGGTAATCATCGTTGAATGGCTCTTCGAAATGGTCATTATATACGGAGTAGACCACCTTGGAATTTTTAAATAAAGGGTCGTCCTTATAGGATGTTTTAATAAAGAGGGGAATCAGGGAAGTCATCCAGCCATGGCAATGGATCAGGTCGGGACTCCAGCCGAGTTTTTTTACCGTTTCAAGTACCCCGCGGCAGAAAAAGATGGTCCGGTCATCATTGTCCTTGAAAAATTTCTTTTTGGTGTCCCGGAAGACACTTTTCCGCTGGAAATATTCCTCGTTATCAATGAAATAAACCTGCATCCGGGCCGACTGAATGGATGCTACCTTGATAATCAGCGGATGATCCGAGTCGTCAATAATCAGGTTCATACCCGATAAACGAATCACTTCATGCAGTTGATTGCGTCTTTCGTTAATGTTTCCGAACCGGGGCATAAAAGTTCTGATTTCCTTCCCTTTTTCCTGTATTCCCTGTGGAAGATACCGTGAAATATTCGAAATTTCACTGGACTCCATGTAGGGAAAAATCTCACTTGACACAAAAAGAACTTTTGCTTTTTTCATACAATGATATTTAAATTTCCATGCAAAGGTACAAAAAATTATAAACTAAATCAACGAATCCAAGCCTTTTAATTACATGTTGAATGAACCATCAAATAGTAAAATACTGTATATCAATTAAATGAATATGGAAATCAGGATCAGAATTAAATTTTGCCAAAAGAAACTCAATCCTTGTTTTTAACTATTATTGCCTCCCTGTTTGGCCATGTTGAAGATCATTACCTCCGTATCCGGAATGCAGGAAACTGTTCAATCATTGGAGCAGGCTGGAATTCAAACCGGGCTGGTACCCACCATGGGCGCACTTCATCCCGGTCACGCCTCCTTGATCGACCGGTCTGTAAAGGAAAATCAGGTGACCGTGGCCAGCATATTTGTAAATCCCACGCAGTTTAACGATCCGGCCGACCTGGCCAAATACCCGCGGACACCGGAGGCAGATTTGGCCTTGTTGGAAAAGCACCATTGTTCCTGCGTGTTCATGCCTTCGGTGGAGGAGATATACGGCGACGGACGGGAACTGCTTGATATTGATTTGGGTGCCATGGCGGAAGTCATGGAAGGAAAATACAGGAAAGGGCATTTCACGGGTATGGTGACCATCGTATACAAGTTGCTGAGCCTGGTTCAACCCGCCAGGGCCTACTTTGGGGAAAAGGATTTTCAGCAACTGGCCATTATCCGGTTTATGGTTCAAAGGATGAAACTGGATGTTCAGGTTACCGGATGCGAAACTATCAGGGAGGCCGACGGACTGGCCATGAGTTCCCGAAACATTCACCTGACCCCGGAAGAACGGGCAGCAGCGCCTGTCATTTATTCGGTCATGAAGGAACATACCGCCCGGGCGGCATTCTTATCCGTTGAAGAAGTCTGCAACCGGGTCATTACCGACATCGAAAAGACGGGATTTTTCCAGGTTGAATATTTTCAGATCGTTGATGCAGAAACCCTGCTGGAGGCGGTACACTGGATTCCGGGCAAGAGCCTGCGTGCCTGTATTGCGGTACGCACCTCCCGGACGAGGCTTATCGACAATATTGCCGTTCCGTTTGATGGTGGTGGGTAATTATCTACTTTTGCACCCATGAATATAGAGGTATTAAAATCGAAGATCCACCGGGTTACCATCACGCAGGCTGAACTTCATTATGTGGGCAGCATTACGCTGGACGAGGACTTAATTGATGCCGCCAATCTGGTAGAAAATGAAAAGGTGCAAATCCTGAATATCAATAACGGCGCAAGGCTGGAAACATATGTGATCAAAGGAGAACGGGGCAGCGGCATTGTTTGCCTGAATGGCCCCGCTGCCCGACACATGATGATCGGAGATATCATCATCATTGTTTCCTATGCATCCATGGAATTTGAGGAAGCCAGACAATTCAAACCAACCATCATTTTTCCCGATAACCGGAATCGCCCCGTAAACTAAATCGCTTGAAATCCGGGCTGTCCTCTGCAATCAAATACCTCCTCCTGCTTGGGATTGGCATCCTGCTCCTGTGGCTGACCTTCCGTCATGAGGACCTGGGAGCCATCTTCGAAAAGATCAAAAATGCGGATATACGCTGGATTTTAGCATCCCTTTTTTTCTCCATGCTGGCTTTTTTCAGCAGGGCTTACCGCTGGAACATGCTCATTGAGCCACTGGGGTACCATCCCAAACTAAGCAGCACGTCCTATTCACTGATGGTCGGCTATTTTGCCAACCTGGCCATCCCCCGGATCGGGGAATTCACCCGCTGCGGCTCGCTCAGCAAAGCAGAAAACATACCCTTTCATATTTTAATCGGCACCGTTATCGTGGAAAGGGTTATCGATCTTGTCATGCTGGCCTTTTCCATGCTGGTGGTGGCCACGCTCGAATTTGATCTCATGAGCGGTTTTCTCCGTGATCAGCTTTTGGTACCCCTGCACCGGAAATTTCACGATGGCCAGCTGATACTTGCAGTTTCCGCTTCAGGAATTCTGCTGGTTATCGTACTCTATTTCCTGTTTAAAAAATACAAACACAACCTTCAGAAAATGAAATGGTTTGGTAAAATCGAGCAGCTTTTTGGAGGGGTACTTAATGGTGTAAGAACCGTGATCAGAATGAAAAGAAACGGGCTGTTTATTTTCCATACCCTGTTCATCTGGGTCATGTATTTTTTTATGACCTATACCTGCTTCTTTGCACTGGAATCCACACAACATTTAGGAGTCAAAGCCGGGCTTTTTGTGCTGGTCATTGGCGGACTGGGTATGTCGGCACCGGTGCAGGGTGGCATCGGAGCCTATCACTGGATTGTAAGCCAGGGGCTCTTATTGTTTCAAATCGAACTGTCCGATGGTATTACCTTTGCTACACTGGTACATACCTACCAGACGTTACTTGTCATCGTATTAGGCTTACTATCCTTGTTTCTCCTGTTCATCACCGGTAAAAGAAATATTCATGAAAAAAAGAGAACTGGTAGATCATAAGATTTACACCCCTGAACAGCTAAAACCTTTACTGGCGATTTGGCGTTTCAAGGGGAACCGGATTGTATTTACAAACGGTTGTTTTGACTTGATGCACCTCGGACATATCGATTACCTTTCAAAAGCTGCTGATTTGGGCGACATCATGCTGGTGGGCGTGAACACCGATGCCTCCGTCAGCAGGATTAAGGGCCCTTCCAGGCCCATTAACAATGAACTGAGCCGGACCCGTATCCTGGCCTCCCTGTTCTTTGTGAACGGGGTGATCCTGTTTGACGAACCCACTCCCTATGAACTGATCGGGGCCATCCGTCCCGATGTACTGGTCAAGGGTGCCGACTGGAACAAGGAGACCATTATTGGGTATGATATCGTTACCGG
>CAYWHE010000096.1:0-14714 GCA_964458125.1 uncultured Flavobacteriaceae bacterium
CGGCCGACAAAAAACAACAGAAAACAAAAAAAACGACCATGGAACAAAACAAAGAAGACAAAAAATCAAACGGACAATGTCCAACTCCTTTTTCCCAAACCTACTTTCACGGAACAAAGTCAGACCTCAAAATTGGCGACTTTATTGAAGCGGGCAACCAATCAAACTTTGGACAACGAAAAAATGCAAAATACATTTTCCTGACAGCTACCTTGGATGCCGCAATCTGGGGTGCCGAACTCGCCTTTGGAGAAGGACGTGAAAGAATTTATTTAGTGGAACCAACAGGAGCAATTGAAGATGACCCTGACCTGACAGACAAAAAATTCCCCGGCAATCCAACAAAATCCTATCGTTCTACACTTCCGTTTCAAGTTGTTGGAGAAGTAACTATCTGGCAGGGACACGCAACTGAACAAGTTAAGGCTATGAAGGACGGATTGGCTAAACTTAAGGAACAAGGAATTAATTCGTTAAATGACCAGCCAAATCAGACCATCTGACTTCATAAAAAACCATATTCTGACAAATCTATATGAGCCACAACACCCGATGGAACACAGGCGCTACTAACCTAAACCCGATGGAGCAAGGCCATGAAACAATAAATCGAAAACGAAATTTTGTTTTGGCCCCAGCGAACAGCGGGACGGGTGTAAAAACAATGTGATGACGATTGTTTTCAAACAAATAAAAATTGATGCAACTGCCCGCCTGGAGTATGGCAGCCGGTTTGACAAGTGCAGCTCCAGCTATAAACAGGATTATCCCGGCCAGGCCGCCCAGCGGGAAACCGGTAAGTTGACGCTCGCAACAGAAAAATAATTCCCGTCCGTCCGGCAGATTCGCCGGGCTTTAATTTGAGATTATTTTTTAGTACGTTTACAGCAGGAATAAAATAACCAATTCCGGCCCCTCTTTCTGAAATGCGAAAATCCATTCACTGACCCGGATGGCCATGTACACCATGAACAGGAAGGTATTGTCCGAACTGTTCTTTAACCAGACCTGTATCAAACCAAAACGAATTTAATATGGCCGGAAAAAAATCAAAACTGGTTGAAATTAAAACAAAACCGACCGCTGCAAGCGTGGAGGATTTTATCAACCAGGTGGAGGATGAACAAAAGCGCAAGGACAGTTTCACGCTTCTGGAAATAATGAAAAATGCCAGCGGGGAGGAGCCCGTATTATGGAGCAGTTCCGTTATCGGATTTGGCCAAAAAAGATATAAAAGCCCAACCACAGGACGGGAAGTGGATTGGCTACGGATCGGCTTCTCCCCCCGTAAAGCCAACCTGTCTCTTTATATCAGCATTGGTATACAGGAACATGCGGCTGCTCTCAAAAAACTTGGCAAGCATAAAACCGGTGCGGGATGCCTCTATATCAACAAGCTGGAGGATATCGATTTGAACGTGCTGAAAGGAATGATTGATGTATCGTTAAATAAAAAATCAGGGGTTTGAACACATCCCGATTCTCTTCGCCATCGGGATTCATTCGACTACGACTTTCACTTCGGACTTTGTCCCTGTAAAAGTCCAGTCGAATTGAATACAATAACCGGTCAGGACGGACCATTTTCACATCCAGCCGGTGTTTAAAAAAAATCAACTCCGATACTTTTTCTTACATACCTTTAAAACCGGACAAAACGAAAAGCAGTGAAGTGACAATTGTACAACTGATGAATCAAACCCTAAATCATGAAAGAGAATCCAAAATGGAATAGCCGGCCCGGACCATCGGGCAGTATTTATGGCCTTGCTTTTATAGGAGCAGCCATTTATTTTATACAGCATGCAACCACTTTCTGGGGCGGGGTGCTGGGTTTCCTTAAAGCGCTGGTATGGCCTGCCATACTTATTTACAAATGCCTGGAGTATCTGAAAATGTGAGCATGCATGAAAATTACCTGCCCCAGACCAATTATTACAAAAAACAAAACACATGCTGATCACGAAAATCGAATCAAGGGTATGAACCCCGGGGCAAGCAGCGAGGTTTTGAACCGATCCCGATTCGCTTCGCGACCGGGATTCATTCGACTACGACTTTCACTTCGGACTTTGTCCTTGTAAAAGTCAAGTCGAATTGAAAAATTCCGATGCATGCAGCATGGATGAAACCGATCCCGATTCGCTTCGCGACCGGGATTCATTCGGCTACGACTTTCACTTCGGACTTTGTCCTTATAAAAGTCAATTCGAATTGAATTAATGGAAGGTAAACCGGATCCCAATTAAAGTGATTCTTTTTATCTTTCCGGCAATAGCCTGTAGTTATGAGTTATCCTCCAGGAAACCCACTTCCTGGTCAGGCCCGCCTGAGTTAAGTTTATCAGTTGATATTTTTTTCATAATCGTCCTTCTTCCGATTATCATTACCCGCCTCAATGTAATTTATAAAAACACCACCATGAAACCAGGCCTGATGACACTGCTGCTTTCATTGCTGCTATACCAAAGTCATGGACAGGCTGTATTTGAAAAAAAATTCAGCCCGTCGAATAAGCAATACGGCCGGGAAATCCATGAAACGGCCGATCATGGATTTTTTCTGCAGGGGACGATTGAACAGGGGTACCGGAATTGTTACCTGGTCAGGACCGATTCACTGGGTGACACGCTGTGGACCAAAACATACGGAACCGACTCCATTCAGTATTATGCGTATGACATGGTCAGCCTGCCGGACGGGGGTTATCTTGTTTGCGGCGATTACCAGGAAGTCAGCACCTCTCCCAGCATGGACAGCTATGTTCAGAAACTGGACAGCAACGGTAATGAAGTCTGGTTTAACCTCTTCGGCTGGCCGACGGCGCTGGGCGGCAATAAGGACCATGCCCAGCTTGTGAAAACGCTGACTGACGGTTCGGTGATCGTGGAAGGATCCACCAAAGATTTTTATATCAGCGTTGGCAATTACCAGGCTCTGGGAATCGGCTGGCGAAGCTACCTGGCCAAATTCGACAGCTCGGGCCTATTACAGGATATCGTTACGGTGGGTTTGAAAATTGACACCATGTGGGGACCCGACTATTCGGCATTTCATATGGAAACCATCGGTAATAAAATTTACTGGCTGGGGATCAACTCCTACGCCCATTATCCGAATACCGGAAAGACCATCCTGGCCGTATTTGATTCCGCGCTGGACACCCTGTTTACGATTGACAGCGGGTTAAATTCGTATTATGGATTAGGCGGGACCGGTGATGATCACCTGCTGTTATTTGGAAACGGAATTACCGCTAAAATGGACACCCTTGGCAACTTTTTATGGACCATGCCCAATGCTTCCCCCTCCATGCCCTATGCCATGGTTGAAACAGGTAATGGTGAATTTATTTCGGTCGGAGGCACGGATTATATCAGTCCCTTTGGAGCGGATTTTTACGGTGCAGGTAATCCACCGGTTTACCTCAACAGGTATTCCTCTTCCGGCAGCTTAAGTGCCAGCGCCGTCATCAACGTCCCTCCCGGCATAACCATGCAGCTTGGCTTTGACGTAACGGCCACGGTCGATAACGGATTTGCTTTTACCGGATTCAGCGATCAGGCCATCTGGCTGGTGAAAACAGATAGTACCGGAAATTTCAGCTCAGGCCTGGCGGACTTCGGTTTGCCGGATGAACGGATCAGGTTGTTTCCCAATCCGGCCTCCACATCCTGCGAAATTTCTTCCGAAGAAAATCCCGTCAGCCTGGATGTTTACTCGCTTACCGGAACCAGGGTTTTCACTACCCTTTTGCAGGACAAGTCATATACGTTGACACTGAATGACTTTTCAGAGGGATTTTACCTGCTCAGCCTGACAGACCGGGCGGGAAAAATATCCCGGAGAAAACTGCTCGTTGCCAGGTGAGCAGGATCCCACGGGCTTTTTCATCCGGACAGGCTTTCCCATCCAGGGATATAATGCCGGACAGGATCAAAGACCATTACCTGAAAGGAATGATCCTGCCGTTATATTTTTTTTCAAGGAAGAAACCTGTTCAACCTGAAAATTATCTCCGGCAGCATTTGTTTTCCGAATATTAATTTGTATTTTTGATTTTCTGAACGGCCTGCATCCATCAGGTTTGTTTCCCGGAATCCGGTTCATTCAGAGGGATACGGGAAACAGGAAACCCTTTTCCTGCCGGCCGTTGACAAATTCATTCCCTTACGAACCATTTGTACGATGAGAAAAAAAACATTCCTGTTGCTGATCAGCCTCAGCCTGGTTGCATTCCATCTCCGTGCCCAGAATTACAACTGGGCAAAAAATATCGGCAGCGACCAGTCCAACGGCCAGGGCATAACGTCCTACGGCATGGCAGCCGACAACAACGGCAATGTTTACCTGGCCGGCGCCTTTGACGGCACCGTTGATTTTGACCCGGGACCCGGAGTTTCCGCCATTACCACAGCAGGCTCCTTTGATATATTTTTTGCCAAGTACGATGCTGGCGGAAATTACCTGTGGGCGAAAAGCATTGGCAGCACGATGTCGGACATTTGCTTTACAATGGCCGTTGACGGCAACGGCCATGTGTTCCTGGGAGGTTACTACGGGGACCTCACCGACTTTGATCCCGGCAGCGGAATCCAGAACCTGAACTTTACGGGCAGCGAAGATGCCTTCCTCGCGAAATACGACAACAATGGAAATTACCTGTGGGCCAAAGGTTTTGGCGGCACCGGCGTGGATGCCGTATACAGCCTCGCCACAGACGGAGGCGGAAACATTTTTGCCGCTGGACAGTTTCAGATGATTGTTGATTTTGATCCGGGACCAGGCGTTGATTCACTCATCGTCATAGGTGGTCCTGCGTCCAGCAACCTCTTTTTCGCCAGGTTTGATGCCTCCGGAAATTACCTGTGGGCCAGGCAAATCAACACGGAATCTTATCCCGCCATTGCCACGGATGGTAACGGCAACTCTTACCTGACCGGTTCTTATGCAGGCACGGTGGATTTTGATCCCGGGACCGGGGTGAATAACCTGCCGTTTTATGGAAACCAGGAAATTTTCTTTGCCGGATATGATGCCGGCGGCAATCACCTTTATGCCCATGGACTGGGAAGCACATGGAACGATGCCGGCAGCGGTATTGTGGCCGATAACAATGGAAATGTTTATGTCACAGGAAATTTCGGCGGCAGCATTGACTTTGATCCCGGGTCGGGACAGGACAGCCTGACGGCAACCTGGAATTCCGATATCTTTCTGGCCAAATACGATGCCGGCGGAAATTATGTTTGGGCCAATCATTTCGCCAGCGACTTCCCGTCCGTTTTGGCAAAGCCTGTCGCGCTGCACAACAATGATATTTTACTTACAGGGGCCTTCTATGGCACTTCCGATTTTGATCCGGGTCCCGGAGTGGCCAACCTGGTCTCTGCCGGCAATGCAGATGTTTTCTTCGCCCGGTTTGATAATGCCGGAAACTATCTGTCGGCCAAAAGCACGGGTAATGCATTCAGCAATGATTTCGGTTCATCCATTGCCGTTGGCGGCGGCGGAAGCATACTGGTCACGGGTTTGTTCACGGACAGCGCTGATTTTGATCCGGGACCCGGTACGGCAACCCTGCATTCCGCAATCCCTTTCGGACAGGATGTTTTCTTTGCGAATTATTCCTCAGGTCCGGTATTCGTGAACAACCCGGCCTCCGGGCATGCTGACATGGATGTTTATCCAAATCCTTCCGATGGTGAAATCCATATCGTTCCGGGGAAAAATATTCCAAACGGAACCTTCATGCTCTTTAACAGCCTGGGCGAAAAAATAAGATCCTGGAGAATTGAAAACTCCCAACCCGAAACAATAACTTTTCATGCACCGCCCGGCCTTTTTTTCCTGATGCTGAGCACGCATGAAAACAGGCAGGTGAGAAAGATCCAGGTGAGGTAAACAGGCTTCGGAAGAGCCCTGTAGTTTCGGTAAGAATTCGGTATTGAAGTCCAATGATGGTTTACCCCGGCTGATTCAGAACCAATTATTTATTATGTCTATTTTTGTATGCATCATCATCCTCGATTTATGAAAATTTATTTTTTCGTCTCGCTATCTTTATTCCTGTTCCTGCTGGCGGACCTCCGTGCGCAGACTTTTCCCGGCGGCTCCGGGAATATTACGGATGACGGACAGGTCAATGACTTTACCGCTCCGGTGAGCGGACTTTCTCCCGCCATATTGGATTCGGCATTCGGGGTGGTAACGGTTTGCCTGGATATTACGCATTCCTACGATTCCGATCTCGACATACACCTGGTGGCTCCCGATGGTACGGAAATCAACCTGGCCTCCGGACTCGGCGGTCCGGGTGATAATTTTACAGCCACCTGTTTCGACCAGAATGCCGCTACGGGCATCGTAAACGGCTCGCCGCCCTTTTCCGGAAGCTGGAAACCCCAGGAAACACTTGGCAATATGAATAACGGCCAGAGCGGTGACGGGACCTGGAAACTGCGGATCGTGGATACCTATCCTCAGGATGCAGGCGTTGTCAACAGCTGGAGCATAACCTTCGGGCCAAACCCGGCCACACCGTTTGCTTTTCAATCCTCCAACCTGCCCATCCTCATTTTAAATACCAATGGCGCAGGCATTCCCAATGAACCTAAAATACCCGGAACCATGGGAATCATTTTTAACGGCCCCGGCATGATGAACCATGTGACGGATCCGTTCAATGATTTTTTCGGGGACATGGGTATTGAAAAAAGAGGCGCCTATTCCCAGTCCCTGCCGCAAAAGCCCTATAACATTGAATTGCGTGACTCCGCAGGGCAGGAGCTGAACGCATCCCTCCTGGGCATGCCTCCCGAACACGACTGGTGTTTAATTGCCAATTACAACGACAAGGTTTTTATCCGGAACGTACTGGCCTATGAACTTTTTGCGGGTATGGGGAATTACGCATCGCGCACACGCCTGTGCGAGGTGGTGCTCAACGGCAGTTACCAGGGCATTTATATGTTGTGTGAATCGGTTAAACGGGACGCCAACCGTATCGCTATTGCCTCGCTGGACAGCAGCATGAACACTTCTCCCGATGTAACCGGGGGTTATGTGATTAAAAATGATTACTGGAACTCCACGAACAGCTGGCTGCTTCAGCATCATCCCATCGATCACCCCAACCTGGATGTGCATCTCGTTTACCATTACCCGAAACCGGACCGGATCACGCTTTCCCAAAAATCCTACCTGCAGGGATTCATCAACAATTTTGAAAACGCCCTTTACAGCCCGGGATTCGCTCATCCGCTGACCGGATACCGCCAGTACCTGGACGTTTCATCCTTTGTGGATTACCTCATCGTGAATGAACTGGCCCGGAACAACGATGGATTTAAAAAGAGCTCCTATTTTTATAAGGACCGTGACGGGGCCTTCCAGGTATCCAGACTGAAGGCCGGACCGGTATGGGATTTCGACTGGGCCTGGAAGAACATTCCGGGCTGCAGCATTTTTGAAGCCACCGATGGCTCGGGCTGGGCGCACCACATCAACGACTGCTACACCGATGTGAACTCACCGGGCTGGTATGTGAGGCTGATGCAGGATACCAATTTTCAGAATGACTTTCGCTGCCGCTGGGATTACTTCCGCAGCAACCTGCTCGATACGGTCAACCTGCATGCATACATTGATTCCATGGCCCAGGTCCTGGATTCGGCACAGGTGCGACATTTTGAGAAATGGGGAAACCTGGGTGTGAGTACCGGAACACCGGAGGTGGAACCCGATCTGCCAACCTTCTCCCTGCACATCGCTCAATTTAAAAACTGGATCGATGAACGGATAAACTGGCTGGACAACAACATACCCGGAAATTCCAATACCTGCGGCTGGCTGGGTATTGCTGCGGCAGTTTCCTTACAGGGTCCATGGATATATCCCAACCCGGCTGATGACTTTTTTTACGTAAAAAGCCTGCCGGTTTCTTCCGGACAAAACCTCACCATTTATGATCTTCAGGGAAAGGCACTTTCAAAACCGGTCAGGATCACACCCGGAACAAAACTAAACACCTCCCTGCTTGAAAACGGATTTTACCTTGTCCGGATCACGGCAGACAACGGTGTTCTGGCGGGCAACCTGAAATTAACGGTGCTGCACTAATCGTTTCGTATATAACGTGAAGCCGTTCCGCTCAGGCCGGGAACAGGGCGCGTTCCACTTCCAGAATCAGGTTATGAATGACCTTGATATGGATCTCCTGGGCGCGGTCGGCAAAAGCGGAATGCGGTGCCCGTATTTCCACATGACAGAGCCCGGCCATCGCTCCCCCGTCCTTACCCGTGAGTCCGATGACGGTCATGCCGGTGGCAAGCGCTTTTTTTACGGCTTCGAGGACATTGGCAGAATTTCCGCTGGTGCTGATGGCCAGCAGCACATCGCCCTTCCGCCCATGGGCTTCAACAAAGCGGGAAAAAATTTTCTCAAAGCCAAAATCATTGCCCGTACAGGTAATATGGGAAGGATCGGAAACGGCAATGGCCGGAAGCGCCTTGCGGTCGTTGCGGAACCGGCCGGACAGTTCTTCCGCGAAATGCATCGCATCGCACATGGAACCGCCGTTGCCGCAGGAAATCACCGCGTGACCCGACCGGAAGGCCTGCACCAGTATTTCACCCGCTTTCCTGATGTTCCTGATGTTGGTTTCATCCGACAGGAACAGATCGAGGACCTGACGCGCCTCTTCCAGTTCTTTTCGTATAGGATCCATCGTTAGTTGCCTTTCCGGAGGTTATACCGGCAGAGGCCTTCATCCAGGAACCTGCCGTATGTTTTGATGTCGGGCGTATAGCCTCTTGGTTTGGCCAGTAAATGACCTTTGTTGTCAAGCAGGACGTAATAGGGCTGTGAATTGGTGGTATAGCGCGTGGCCTGCAAATCGCTCCATTTGTTGCCGGTGGTCCGGATTTTCTTTCCCGTCAGCGGTGACGTGTATTGCCGGCCCTCCGGCAAGGCTTCCTTATCATCCACATACAGGGATATCAGCACATACTTTTCCGAGAGACGCTTCAGGATTTCCGGATCGGACCATACGTTGTCTTCCATTTTCCTGCAGTTGACGCAACTCCAGCCGGTGAAATCCACTATGACCGGTTTGCCCTGTTCCTTTGCATAAGTCATCCCTTCTTCGTAGTCGTGGAAACAGGTCAGGTTGTGCGGGCAATGGCTGGAATTTTCGGTGATCCATTCTTTGTAAAACTCGGGAGGCGGAAAGCCGCTGATGAGTTTGAGCGGTGCGCCCCAGATGCCGGGAATCAGATAAACCGTAAAGGTCAGCACGAGTATGGCAAAGATGAGACGGGGAACCGATACGTGGGATACGTCGCTGTCGTGTGAAAACTTCAGCTTTCCCAGCAGGTAAAATCCCCACAAGGCGAAGATGATCACCCAAAGCGATATGAATATCTCTCGCCGGAGAAATCCCCAGTGGTAGGCCAGGTCCACATTGGACAGGAATTTCAGCGCCAAAGCCAGTTCCAGGAAACCCAGGCTGACCTTGACGGAGTTCAACCAGCCCCCGGACTTGGGCAGGGAATTGAGCCATCCGGGAAAAGCTGCGAAGAAGGCGAAAGGCAAAGCCAGAGCCAGTGAAAAACCAGTCATACCGGCCAGGGGCCCCAGGTAACTCCGGCCATGAGCAGCTTCCACCAGCAGGGTTCCGATAATAGGACCCGTGCAGGAAAAGGAAACCAGGGACAGGGTAAAAGCCATAAAGAAGATGCCGATGAGACCACCCCTGTCTGAGGCGGCATCGGCTTTGTTAACCAGGGAAGAAGGCAGAACGATTTCGAAGGCGCCGAAAAAGGAAATGGCAAAAACGATAAAGATCACAAAGAAGGCCAGGTTGAAAAAGGAGTTGCTCGCCAGGTCGTTCAGGGCATCCGAACCCAGCGTAACGGTAACCAGGAATCCAAGGCCCACATAAATCACGATAATGGAAATGGCGTAGATGACGGCGTTTGCAATTCCCTTTTTTCGTGAACCGCTGCGCTTGGTAAAGAAACTCACCGTCATGGGTATCATCGGAAACACGCATGGGGTGAGCAGGGCCAGCAGGCCTCCAAAAATACCGCCGATGAATATTCCCCAGATGGAAGTCTCCCTCACCTCGGCGCCTTCGGTTTCACCGCAACCGGGCTCGAGGTATGATCCTGACGTGTCTCCGGCCGATACCTGTGGCATGACTTGCAGGCTGTCGGCGGTTTCATTTTTGATTTGCCGTTCCGCAGTATCAGTTGAAACTGCCTCCTCAACAGGGTTGGCCGCATTTCCCTTTGCGGCATTTTTATTGAGTGAAAATTTAAAGTCCACATCCGTCGGCGGAAGGCAGTGACTGTCATCGCAACACATGTAATTCAACACCCCTTTTACCTGGAATGGCCCGGGATTCAGAACCTTTATTTTTTGCTTAAAAACAGCCTCGTGACTGAAATATTTCAGCTTCATTTCGAAATTAGGATCGTATTCTTCCTCTGGCTTGCTTTCGGAAACCTTGCCTATGAGCTCATAATCCTTGCTTTTTTCGAATGTAAACGTGGTGGGAATAGGGCCTTCCCCGACCAGAAACTGGGAGTAAACATGGTATTTGTTTTCAATGGCAGCCTTCAGCACAAGCGTGGCCTGTCCGCCGCCTTCTTCCTCCACCGAAAAGGACCATTTCACGGGTTCGAGGATCTGGCTGAATACCTTTATCGGGAAGATAAAAAGAAACAGTCCGGTATAACCGGTTAACCGGATGAATTTTTGAATCACAACAGCAATGCTTTTTTTGAACGTCCAAAAGTAGCTATTTTTTGGAAGATAACCGGCCTGGTAAATCGTCCCGGCTACCCGCCTGAAAACGGGTTTTGCCCGTCTCGGCCGGCTGTCCGGGAACCCTTTCGGTTTCAGCAAACCTCTGCGGCAACAAAGGTGCTGCCACCCACAAAGATGATATCGTCTTTTCCGGCCTTTTTTCTGGCATCAGCCAGGGCTTTGCGCACGGAGGGGATAACGGTTCCTTCCAGTTTAAATTGCGCGGCTTGTCCGGCCAGTTCATAAGCGTCGAGGGCCCTGGGGATGGAGGCCTGGCAGAAATAATACGCGGCCTTCCGGGGCAACAGTTTCAGTATGGCGCTCACATCCTTATCGCTGACCATGCCAAAAACCATGTGCAGTTTTTGATGCGGTATTTTTTTCAGCTGGCTGATCACCAGGCTGATTCCGGCTGGGTTATGTCCCGTATCACAAATGGTGAGCGGTTTTTTGGATAGTACCTGCCAGCGGCCTTTTAACCCGGTCAGGGCGGTGATCCGGCCCAGGGCGCCACGAACCGCGCTCATGGGCAATGCAAACCCGGCCTGCCGGGCCAGTTCCAGCGCCATAAAAACTCCTTTGATATTTCGAACCTGGTACAAGCCCGGCAGGTCAAGTTTGAGATGCTTCATATATGGTTTACCGCTCCGGGAAATGTCCATTTCCAGGTGGGTCACATCCGGTTGTCTGACGTTGCGAACCGAATATATTTTACCGGCATAATATACCGGTGATCCAGTGATGCGGCCCTTTTCCCTCACCGCATTAACCAGGGGTGCGGACGACTCTCCGATGATGACAGGAATACCTGCCTTGATGATGCCCGCTTTTTCGGTGGCGATTTGCTCCAGCGTATGGCCAAGCAGGTTCATGTGATCCCAGGCCGTATTGGTGATGATGCTGAGTTCGGGCCGGATGACATTGGTGGAATCAAGCCTGCCGCCCAGCCCGGTTTCAATGATGGCGATGTCGACCTGGCGGTTGCGAAAATAATCAAAGGCCAGGCCCACCGTCATTTCAAAGAAGGAGGGCCGAATGGTTTCGAATGCCTGCCTGTATTTTCCGGTGAATGCCATGACGGCCTGCCGGCTGATCATTTTTCCGTTGACACGGATGCGTTCCCGGAAGTCGCGGAGATGAGGCGAGGTATAGAGTCCGGTTTTATAACCGGCCTGAATAAAAACGGCAGCCAGTGCATGGGAGGTGGAGCCTTTGCCATTGGTGCCGGCAATGTGAATGCTTTTGAACGCCTGCTGCGGTTCTCCGAGCAGCTTACATATAGCATGGGTGTTATCCAGGTTGGCCTTGTACGCGGCTGCGCCCAAACGCTGGTACATGGGCAAAGCGGAATACAGGTAATCGAGCGTTTGTTTCCAGGTCATTGAACGATGAACACAAAGGTAATGGTACCCCGTTGTTCTTCGACACCTTCCGGACTGGCGTTGAATTTCGCCTGGAGAGCGGCCTCCCGGGCCTTGCGGTACAGGTTGGCGCTGGACGTGGTGGATCCCCTGGCGCCCGGGTTGGCATTGGTCACGGTGCCGTATTTGTCCACGGTGATATCCACCACCACCTTCCCGGTTTCCTGGGAGGTATCGTTGATTTTTGGCGCCTTGAACAGTTTCCTGCCCGCCAGACTGAACGAAACGCCTTTGCCATTTCCATTGCCTCCGTCACCGTATTGTCCGTCACCGGTTCCATGGTCTCCGCTGCCCGTTTGATCACCGTGTTTTTTTGCGTATAAGGAACCTTCCCTGATGCCCTGGTCACCGGGTTTGCCGGTCTCGCCTTCATTCCCGGATTTGGATTTGCCCTTATACAAGGCATTGGGATTCACATCGGGCTTTTTCGGTTCAGCCTTCACTTCCTTTTTTTGTTCCTTGGGTGTTTCCTTCACCACGGGTGCGGGCTTCACCACTTCCGGTTTTTTCTTTTCCTTTTTCGCTTTTTCGGTGGTGTTTACCACGGGCGCCTCTTCCACGTCCTGGGTGAGTAATTTTTCCTCCTTCTGCGGCTCGCTTTCCTGTCGCTTTTGTGCCTGCTCCATGGCTTTGGATGCCGCCGCATCGGCAGAAGCGGGTTCGGGCTGCACCTCGCCCATGCCCTCATCGGACAGGCCAAAGTTGACCTCCACCCCAGCCGTATCACTGAACATAGGCGGTTCGGGATTATGAAAAACAACGAGAAAAAATACCAGCAGTATGAGCCCGTGAAAAACCAGCGTTCCGGCCAGGGCTTTGGCTTTGTTTTTTCGCTCGGTATGAATATCCGTCACCAGCATGGTTTCCTTTATTTACCGGAGGTGTCCGTGGCAAGGATCATTTTAATTTTAAGTTTGTTGCCGATTTCCAGGAGGTTTACCAGGTCCTGGACTGTAATTTCCCTGTCCACCCGCAACACGGCCGTGGGTTCGCTGGTACCGGCAATCGCTGCTGCCAGCTCTGCGGGAAGGGCATCATAGGCGACCGGCTTGTTGTTGATGAAGTACTGGAAATCCTTTGTAACCGAAATGGTCAGGGGCTGTTTGTTCAGGGTTTTGCTGGCCGAAGCTTTGGGCAGAAGCAATTTGATAACATTGGGGTTCACCAGCGTGGAGGTGATGAGAAAAAAGAGCATCAGGAAAAACATGATGTCGTTCAGGGAGGCTGTGGCGACTTCGGGCGCCACCCGGTGCCGGCGGCGGAGGTTCATGCGGTGGGCTCTTCTAACAAGTCGATAAACTCGACGGCATTGCTTTCGATTTTGAAAATGACCTTATCGGTCATGATGGCCAGGTAATGGTAGCCCACGTAAGCGAAAATGCCGATGATCAGCCCGGAGGCGGAAGTGATCATTTTTTCATAAAGACCACCGGCAATCAGTCCGATGCTGATGTTGTCGGCCAGGGAAATGTTGTAAAAAATCTTTATGACACCGATGATGGTTCCAACGAAACCGAACATGGGCGCGATGCCGGCGATGATGCCGAGGATGGGGAGGTTTTTTTCCAGCTTGTGAACTTCGAGTTTGCCCGTATTTTCAATGGCCGCTTCAATTTCCCTGACGGGCTTTCCTATCCTGGAAATGCCCTTTTCTATCAGCCTGGCGATGGGGCTGTTCGTGTTTTTACACATGGCTTTGGCGGCATCCACGTTGCCATGATGCATAAAATCACGGATGTGGTTCATGAAGTTGTTATCGATGCGGGAAGCCCTTTTAATGGAAAGGTACCGCTCGATAAAAATATAGATGGCAATCATACTCAGCAACCCGATCGGTATCATGACCGGTCCCCCCTTCACCACCAGTTCCCAAAGGGATAAGGTATCCGGAATGGGCCCGGCCGGCGCCGCAATGTTGCTGATGGCTTGGTTAATGGTATCCGTTACCGTTCCGGTACCGGTTGAAATCTGCAGTAATAGTCCCATTCGCTGAATTTTCTCTGTTGGTCAATACGATTGGTAAAATTACGAGCATAGGGGTAATGGGCTGGCAAGTACGGATACAGTTTTAAACAATGATTTGTTGATAAACCAAAAACGAAGACCCGGTGGATTTATTTCATTGTATCCGGCATAAGGTCTCTGATTTCATCACCCGCTTGAACCCCGGGTTAGCGCTGAACACAAATCCACGTTGAAAAATGCGGTTTTTACCCTCCCGCCTGGAGCGGGATCGTTCTGAGAACCGGTTTTAATTCACCGGCTTTTTAAATTGAAAATTCCCTGTAAACAATCATACTGACTTTCATCATATTCTAAACTATTTATTTGGCCCACCGAGAATTTACCCTTATATTTGACCTATATTAATTATTTTTTCAGAACTTTTTAAACCTGCAACCATGAAAAAAAATCTTTCTGATTTTACCCCCCCCCCCCCGCAAAGGCCCTGTTAGCCCTGTAAACCGGCGTGCGCATGCG
>CAYWHE010000097.1:0-14549 GCA_964458125.1 uncultured Flavobacteriaceae bacterium
CGAAAGCTGGGTTTGAACCTTACAGGGGCGCGAAAAGCGCGACCTGTCAGGTTCTTTCGTGAGCCTTCCACGGGACTTGAACCCGCGACCTGCTGATTACGAATCAGCTGCTCTACCAACTGAGCTAAGAAGGCTTTAGTATAAATAAGCTATACGCATCACAAAGATAAAAGGTTTTCAGGATTTAAAAAAGTTTGCGGACGGACGTTTCGGGCTTCAGCTGAAGCTTTTCGGCATCCACACGCTCGAGCAGGTTGATGCCCGGCCGTTTTCCATTTTCCAGGCTGCCCAGCGCTTGTTCCCAACCAAAAAAACAGGCCCCGTTGCGGGTGGCCCACGGCATCACCTCCTGAAGGGAAAGCCAGGGGTTGCGGAACAGCAGGGTCTTCATTTCTTCCAGGATGGATAATCCATAATTGGACGCCAGGCTATCGGTACCCAGCAAAATCCGGTGGAATGCGTTTCGGAAAATTTTAACTTCGGGAAGCCGGTTTTCAATATACAGGTTGGCATTCGGACAAAAACACCACCAGGTTTCCAATGCTTCTCCGGCAGCCCATTCCACGTCCTCCCGGCTGGTAAAGGTGTTGTGAACCAGCAACAGTTTACTGCATCCGGAAAGGCCCGGCTGTATGGACCGGATGGCAGTCTTCCCGGTGAGGGCGGCAAATTCAAGGGAATAACCCGCACGGTTGAAAAAATTGAGCAGGGGTCCGCTGCGGCTGATAAACAATTCGTTCTCCCCTTCACATTCCTGGTTATGTATGGTCAGCAGGGAATTGTTTTGACGGGCATGTTCATTCAGCAAGGCCATAAGCTTTTTACTGACTGAGTAGAGGGCATGGGGCACCAGGGAACAGCCATGGGAGGCAGGCATGGTGGCTTGCAAATCTTTTTTCAGTTGCAGTCCACGCTGCCAGCTGGCTTCCGTTTTGGATTCATCCAGGTCGTAAAGTTCCAGGAAGGTGTGATAAAACATATGGTCCCCTGCCTTGCAGGTAAACGTATCGGGGCCGTTTGAAATATCGCCCGCGGCCACTATGCCGTTCCTGATCATTTCCGATTCGGCCTCCATGATGGCCTGGCGGATCTGCTCCGGTGAGAAGGAATTGCGATAGGCCAGCATGTCACCCAGAAATCCGGTAAGCCCGGTCCTTTCGGAAATAATTCCCTTCAGGTAAGCTAGTTCCAGGTGCCCGTGCCCGTTAATAAACCCCGGGCAGAGAAAACCGCTGAAGCGTTGAACAGCTGAAGGATCGGGCAGTGATTCCTGCCTGGAAGGATCAATTACCTCCCTGATCCGGCCATCCGTGTCAACCTGAAGAATGCCGTCCCGGATTGGCGGATTGCTGACCGGAAACAGGACATCGGCCTGTAGATATTGCATAACGGTACAAGAATACGAAGAAAAAACCTGTCTTTAAATTTGGTATCTTTGTCCGCATGGAAACGGCTGCCAAAACTGATATCCGGGCGCTCACCCTTCCCGGCCTGGAGGCTTTTTTTGAAGCCAAAGGCGAAAAAAAATTCCGGGCCAGGCAGGTATACGAATGGCTCTGGAAAAAATCGGCCCGTGATTTCAGCAGCATGAGCAATCTTTCTCTTGGCCTGCGCGCCATGCTGGAAGAAAACTTTGAAATACTGGCTGTGAAGATCGATCACTTCCAGGTGAGCCGGGACCGTACCATCAAGGATGCCTTCCGGCTTTATGACGGCAACCTCGTGGAAGGGGTGCTGATTCCCGCCGAATCCCGCATGACGGCCTGCGTATCCTCCCAGGCTGGCTGCAGCCTGACCTGTACCTTCTGCGCCACGGGCCGGCTGGACCGCATCCGCAACCTGGAGGCCGGGGAAATTTACGACCAGGTCGTCCTCCTGAACCGGCAGGCCGAAAAGGAATACAAGACCCCTCTCTCCAATATCGTATACATGGGCATGGGAGAACCCCTGCTGAACTATTCCCAGGTGCTGAAATCGGTGGAACACATCACCTCTCCCGAAGGCCTGAATATGTCGCCCCAGCGGATTACCATTTCCACGGCCGGTATTGCGAAAATGATTAAAAAACTGGGCGATGACCGGGTCAGGTTCAACCTGGCCCTGTCCCTGCATGCCGCCAATGATGCCAAACGAAACCGGATCATGCCCATCAACGAGCAGAATAACCTCGAAGCGCTGAAGGAAGCGCTCCGGTATTTTTATGATCTTACCGGTACCCGCATCACCTATGAGTATATCGTTTTTGATCAGTTCAACGACACCCTGGAGGATGCGGGTGAACTGGCAGAGTTTTGCAAAAACGTCCCCTGTAAAATAAACCTGATTGAATACAATCCCATTGAAGGGGGCGCCTATACCAATGCCAAAACAGCCAAAACCGAAGCCTTTAAAAATTTCCTGGAAAGTAAAAATCTCGTGGTTAACATCAGGCGCAGCCGGGGGAAAGATATTGATGCCGCCTGCGGGCAACTGGCCAATAAAGTAAAAATCTGAATGTATGGTTTATCCCCGGACGTTTAAGAATTAAAAAAAATCCTAACATTATCCTGAAGGAAATCTGCAGCTTATAATCGCTATTTTCCTTCTGGGTTGATTTACAGAACTGTTAGCCTTTTCTGCCTGTTATAAAATCAAACCCCCTTTCCCATCACCACCAGCACGATTTCCCCTTTGATGGTTTTCGAGCTGAAATACCGGTGCAGTTCCTCCAGGGTTCCTCTTTGTGTTTCCTCGTAAAGTTTGGTCAGTTCCCTGGAAACCGAAGCTTTTCTTTCCTTTCCCAGCATTTCGGCCAGTTGTTCTAACGTTTTAAGTAAACGATAAGGGGATTCGTAAAATACCATTGTTCTCTCCTCCTCCTTCAGTTTTTGGAGTGCCGTCGTCCTGCCCTTTTTATGGGGGAGGAATCCCTCAAATACAAACCGGTCGCAGGGAAGGCCTGAGTTGACCAGGGCAGGCACCAGGGCCGTCGGCCCGGGCAGGCACTCTACGGAAAGGTTGTTTTTAATGCATTCCCTGACCAGCAGGAATCCGGGATCGGAAATGCCCGGCGTCCCGGCGTCGCTGATCAGGGCGATGCGCCTGCCGCTCTGCAAAAGGCGGATGATTTCCTGCAGGGCCTGGTGCTCATTATGCTGGTGATGGGCCAGGGGTTTTTTGGCAATGCCCAGATGGTTCAGCAGGACGGAACTGGTCCGGGTATCTTCGGCCAGGATCAGGTCAGCTTCCTTTAATATGCGTATAGCCCTTAGCGTTATATCCTCCAGGTTTCCGATGGGTGTCGGAACCAGGAACAATTTACCGCCTGCCGTTTCCATGCCCTTGATTCCCTGCCCGGAGTACCCTCATGGGGCTGTTGTTGTTACCGATCAGCAGGCATTTCCTCCCCGATACCCGTATCATTTTCATGCTGCGGGCATCCTGGTCATTAAAGAAACCGGAAGCCGTTACCGGAATGTGCCGGAATCCCCCCTTTCCGTCACCTTTTAAAAAATTACCGATGGAGGCATCGTAACGGCCTGTTTCCACCTCCGGTGCGTATGAATTTCCGGCCATGACCAGGTCCATGAGGCCGTCTCCGTCAAAATCATCGCAAACCACGGCATTCACGGGAGCAAACTGGGTTTCCACCGGAAGGGCATGAACCTTAAAGTGTCCCCTTCCGTCATTCTCAAACCAGGAAGTGGAAAAGGTCCTGCTGTACAGCACCTTTGTCGTATCGACCTGGGACTTCGGAAACAAATCGTATATGGTAGCCGTTGCATAGGGCTGGTAGCGCAGGAATTTTTTACGGAGGGGGCGGATCTGATCCAGCAACATGTCACGGTTGTGGATGGGATAGCTTTTGCCCTGAATGTAACAGCACATGACGGCATCCACGGTTCCGTTCCCGTCAAAATCTCCGGCATAAACACATGCCGGCTCATCTTCTTTGGCTTTGATGCGGGAGTTCAGGCCCAGGTTGCCGGCCACCAGATCCATGTCCCCATCCTTGTCCAGGTCGGCCGCCTGCACGCAGTTCCACCAGCCTTCGGATTTTTCCAGCCCGGAACCAGCCGCCGTGGAAACCAGTTTCCCGTTTTCATTTTTAAACAGGCTGACAGCCATCCATTGTCCGGTCACCACCAGGTCGGGCTTATGATCACCATTAAAGTCGGTCCAAACCGCATCGCAGACCAGTCCGGGATTTACCAGATCCGGGCACACTTCGGCGGTGACATCCTTAAACTGTCCTTTGTTATTCTGAAGGATATAACTCCGCGGGGGTAACGGGTAACGGCCGGAAAGGATACGGCCGCCAACAAACAAATCGGGATCCCCGTCTCCATCGTAATCGCCCGCCACCACACAGGAGCCGGAACTGAATTCAGCCGGAAGGGCCCGCTCATCCCGGGTCAGCATGCCTTTACCGTTGTTCAGGTAAAGGCGGTCCTGGTAGGCCGCTGCGTTTTCGTCAAATTCATTGCCGCCGCTCACCACATATAAATCAAGGTCCCCGTCACCATCGGCGTCAAACAGCAGGGCCCCGGTGTCTTCCTGTTGTTTATCTTTTTCCAGCGCCGGCGAAACGGAACGTATAAAGGTACCGTTAGCCTGCTGGAGGTAAAGGGCCCCGGCCGACCCGGCAGCGCCCCCGGCGAAGAAATCATCCCTGCCGTCACCGTTCAGGTCACCGGTGGCCAGGCAGGGTCCCTGTTCGGAAAATTCCTGTGGCAGGAGGGGTTCCCGCTTAAAATCAATGTACTCATTTTCCCTGTGATTAAAGTCAGCGCCCGTTTCCCGCGTCACATCGGCAAAAAGCGTTTGTTGTTCTGCCGGCGTGGTTTTCGCGGGTTTCACCGCATTTTTTTTATCCAGCAACACCACCTGGTCTGCCTTGACATGCTCCAAAATCTCCGTACTTCCATCACTCCAGGCCACTTCGGCCCGGTCCACTTCCGTTTTATTCCCCAGGCCAAAATGTAACCGGTTCTCCACACCTGAGTAATAAGCGTTGGTTGGGTTGAACATTTTGGATTGCAGGCTGTCGCCCGTGGTGATTTTCACAACCGCGTCCACGCCCTGGCTGTTCTGACCGCTGCCTTTCAGCCTGAACTGGATAAAATGCATGTTGTTCTGCTGCCTGGCGTTATTTCGGTAACAGGCGACAGGGAAATCGATATTGTTGACCACGATATCCAGGTCACCGTCATTGTCCAGGTCCGCCGCCGCCGCTCCGTTGCTGAAATAACTTTCCTTTATACCCCATTCCGCCGATTTATCCGAAAAGGTGAGGTCCCCGTTATTTCTGTACACATAACTGCGAAGTGGAGTTGATGGTACTGCAGCCAGCAGGTCGTAGATGTGTTTGAACTGCCCTATTCCGCCGTGCTTGTTGATGGAATCAAGGAAGTAACGCGAATAATCAAGGTTCGTGAGGTCCTTCCGGTAGCCGTTGGCCACGAACAGGTCCTTCCATCCGTCATTATCGAAATCTTCAAATAAAGGAGCCCAGCTCCAGTCGGTATTGGAAACACCGGCCAGTTGACCGATTTCGCTGAAGGTACCGTTGCCGTTATTGAGCTGCAGGTTGTTTCGCATATACTGGTAACC
Source organism: uncultured Flavobacteriaceae bacterium (assembly GCA_964458125.1). Lineage (GTDB taxonomy): Bacteria > Bacteroidota > Bacteroidia > AKYH767-A > OLB10 > CAYWHE01. The sequence continues at coordinate 5,593 of CAYWHE010000097.1, forward strand.
GTATCCGTAGCTGGTGGCAATGTGAAAATCGTCAAATCCCATGGGTCCGCGCAGCATTTTCTGGCGGAAATTATCTTCGGCCAGCATATCCAGTGTGTATACATCCATCAGTCCGTCGTTGTTAAAATCGGCCACCTGGCTGCCCATACTGGAATTGCTGGTGTGTTTGAAGTATTTCTCCAGTTCATCGGTAAACGTACCGTTGCGGTTGTTCACATATAATTTATCCGCACCCAGGAAATCATTGGTGACATACAGGTCCATCCAGCCATCCTGGTTGATATCGATGACGGCGGCATTGAATCCGAAATCCTTGTTGTCAACCCTGGCCTGCATGGTGACATCCGTGAAGGTCTGATTTCCGTTATTGCGGTATAGCCGGTCGCTGACGTATTCACGGTCAGTTTCCGGCTTAAACAGTGCAGTGGTGGCATTGGAATAGTCCAATGGAGAATTCACCAGGTACATGTCTAGGTCCCCGTCATTGTCATAATCAAAAAAAGTGGCCTGGTTGGAATTGCTTTCATCGGCAAGCCCGTATTCCCGTGCCTTTTCAGTAAAGGTCAGGTTACCGTTATTGATGTACAGCAGATTTCTTCTTTTCTCAGGGGAAAATTTCCCGGAACGGCAGACATAAATGTCCAGGTTACCGTCATGGTTGATATCCACCATCGTGACACCGGTACTCAGCGCCTCGCGGGGCAGGATTCCCGCCTTTTTCGTAATGTCTTCAAACTGCAGGTTTCCCTTATTCAGGTATAATATATTGTCCAGGTTGACGGCGGCAAAAAACAAGTCCGGCAATCCGTCATTATTGATGTCTCCTGCAGCCACCCCGCTTCCGTTATAGATGTATTCGTGTGTGAGTACGAGTTCATCATTGTCGAGGATCCGGTTGATGAAGCTGAGGCCCGTCTGTTCGGCAGACTGCTGGGTGAAGAGCGGAGCCGGCGTTCCGGTTTCCTTTTCCGTTTTTTTCTCCGGTTCTGAGCAGGAAATCAGGAACACGGAAAAGGCAAGAATCAGGGATAAATTTTTCATGGAGATTAGGGCTATATCGCGATTAAATGTTAAGATGTCCAACCTGGTTTCCGAAGGAGTTTCCGTTCGGATGTTTTTTTCTTCTCCTTCAGCCGCTCTTCCCTGGCTACTTCCGGGATCACGGAAGGGATTCGTTTCTTCACCGGTTGAAGGCATTTCAACAGCAGGGTGATGAGTTTTTCGTTTACGGCCTTTTTATTCATGTACTGGGTCCGCGCCTCCTGGCAGGTCAGCCGCAGCACACCATCGGCCATTATCCTGGAGGCTGCACGCTGGCGGATACGCTCCTTCTGTTCCTCCCGGAGCGTCTGCGAGGAGGCCAGGTCGAACAAGAGTTCCACTTTGGAGGAAACCTTGTTCACGCTCTGTCCGCCCTTTCCGCTGCTGCGGGAAACACGGTAGGTGACTTCCTTCAACAACAGGCTGACGTCAAAGGGTTGCCGGGACGGAGTGTTCATGCACGGGGCTTTATCACAAAGAAAAGAAATAAATGTTTAGGGAAGGATTATTCCTCCTGTAAAAACCGGAAAAAGAAAAATCCGGCGCCAGGCTTTTAACACCATTCAAAAACTGACTGGATCAGACGGATTACAAACGGGTGTTACCAGTCATCCTTTTTTATCCGTGTGGAAGGCTGTTTCATGCCCTTGTCCAGTTCCTTCACCACCTGTTGCATCAGCTCATCGGTTTGCTGCAGGTAATACACATAGGAGGGCTGGTAACCCGATGCCGAGGCATCCATCCACCGTTCCACCGGGTAATAGGATTTCTGTTTCCAGTTGATCTCACTCAGGGTATAGCGGAACCTGTTCTCCTTAAACTCCAGCTTCAGGGTGTATTCAATGAGTCCGGCTTCTGTCACCACACCCTTTTTATCGGGTTCGTTGCTGATTTTTAAACGGGCCCTGCAAACCATTTTTCCGGCAACCGTATCCCGTTCACGGATGACATCGGCGGGATTTTTATAATATGCATGAGCCCAGATGAAAGCCCGTTGCTGCAATTCACCCGCCGGGGCATCCGGAATTTCAACAACGGCCTTGTAGGTGATCAGTTTGGTATCGGCATCCACAGGCATTTTGGGCGCCTGTCGGGTTTGGGCATGCAGGTGGGAAGAACCGGTCAGCAAAACCAGGCTGCAGGAAATAAGGAAACAGGAAATTGATGGTCTTGTCATGGATACATTTATATCCGGCAAAGATACGGGACAAGCAACAAAAAAATTAAAAAGTTTAGCTGCTGACCTGAATTTTCAGTTTGGTGCCGGGCTTCAGGCTCCTGGTGTTGGAAATCCTGTTGACTTTCCTGATGGCGTCCACCGTTGTTCCCGAATAACGTTGTGCAATATTCCAAAGAGTGTCTCCGGGCTGTACCACATGATATACGAATTTTCCCTTCAGGCTGGATTTATCGGAAATTGCCGGGGCTTTTACTGTTTTGGGTTTGATCACTGCCTTTGCGGCCGGCGCTTGTTTTTCCAGTCCCAGGGTTTTGTCCCCCGACTGACTTTCCGTGGTGTTGCCGTTAATGGCTATCGTCTTTTCCAGGCGCTGGTATATAACCAGTCGTTGTCCTGCCTTGAGGTAGGTTGATTTCAGGTGATTCCACTTTTTAATTTCACTGGCATAACAATCATAACGGTCGGCAATGGCATAAAGGGATTCCCCTTTACGAACGGTATGTGTTTTCTTTTCCTTTACAAATACTTTCCTGAAGGTCTGGGCTGAAGCATTATTTTCAGGGCAGTCCGTTACGCTTCTGTTCAGGCTGTCGGTAGTGGACAGGGCCAGGAGGGGATCGGAAGGCAGCTCTCCAAGCCGGCCAAGACCAAGCACACTGAAATAACTGTTCATCATATCAGCCACGATGTCATTCCGTTCATACGGACTCCGTGCGCCCAGCACAATGCCCACCAGTCTGCGTCCCCCGCGGCTGGCCGTGGCCGACAGGCAAAACCTGGCATTCTTCGTATAACCGGTTTTCAGGCCGTCCACCTCATCCGGGTATTGAATGACCAGACCGTTGTGGTTGCGGTAAAGATGTGATTTTTGAGGGGTTCCTATGCTGGCATATCCTGTTTTGGTGATGTCGAGGATTTCCGGGTAGTTGATCAGTTCAAGTGATAGAATCAGCAGATCGTTCGGGGAAGAGCTGTTATCCAGTTCACCGGATGATGCTGGCAATCCCGATGGGTTGGAAAAGAACGTATGATGCATGCCGAGTGCCTGGCATTTTTCATTCATGCGCCTGATAAAAGGATCCAGTTCACCTCCGGCCAGGTGCTTGCCGATCCAAACGGTGGCCTCGTTGTTCGAGTTGATCATGGCCAGACGGACCAGGTCATCGAGCGTGAAACGTTCCTGAACGGAATACCGTGTTTTATGCTTTCGTCCCTTATAGTATATCCTGGTAACCATCACTTCATCCTTCCAGGAAGCCTTTCCGTTTTTGATATCTTCAATGGCCAGCAGGGCAACCATCATCTTGGTCAGCGAAGCTACGGGATAGGCGTAATTCATGTCCTTCTCCCATACAATAACCTTCCGTTCCATGTCGTACAGCAGGCCGGCACGAATGTCTGATTCATGATTCATGATGCCCTCCACAGGCGCCTTGATAAAGCCGGGAAGAGAACCGTTGATTTTTGCCGGTGTGGAATCGGGATCTGATCCCCTGGCCGGGGTTAAAAACAACATAGCTGATACAACCAGGATCATACCGGCTGATACCTGCCGGAAATACCTGTTGTGGTTCATGAAGTAACCTTTATAATTCATTGGTTTGCAATGATAATTAAAATTGTCTATAAGCCCATCCTGCCCGACCGATATTTTACACAAATTCATGTTAATATCTGCAAACGGGTTTATTCATACTTCAATATCCTGAAATTGTTACGGTTAACGCCTGTCAATAGCTTTATTGCAAGATAAGAAAAAAGAAAGAATCAGGAATGGAAAATAACGGTAAAAATCCCCTTCGGAATGGGATATTTTCAGGGTAATTTTTTAAAAAAGTTGAGTTATAATATTAATTGTCAGTAAATTACAAAATATTAATGAATGATTTTTTCAGTCTGATTCTTACGAAAAAATGACTTGATTTTTTGGCGAATATCCCGGGATTTTAGGTCAGAACACTACCGATCCCTTTGACCCCCTGTTGAGATGGGAATTAAGACAAATATTTCCCGACAATGGGAAGCCTTCTTCCCAATCCGAATGCCTTGGGCGTGACGCGCAGGATGGGTGCAAATTGTTTGCGTTTGTATTCGTTTTTGTTCACCATTCTCAGTACCCTGTAAACCAGCGCGGGATCAAACCCTTCCTTGATGATGGCTTCCGGGCTGAAAAATTTTTCAATGTACATGAAAAGGATCTGGTCAAGTAGTTCATAAGGAGGCAGGGTGTCGCTGTCCTTTTGGCCCGGCCGGAGTTCGGCGGAGGGTTCTTTTGTCAGGATGCTCTGGGGGATAACGTCCCGGAGGCCGTTGATAAAACGGGCCAGTTCATAAACACGCGTTTTATAGAGATCGCCGATCACCGACAGTCCGCCGCACATATCCCCGTAAAGGGTTCCGTACCCGACGGCCAGTTCGCTTTTGTTGGACGTATTGAGCAGGATGTGGCCGAATTTGTTGGATAGGGCCATCAATAACGTACTTCGTATACGAGCCTGGATATTTTCCTCGGTAACGTCAAAGGTTTTTCCTTCAAAAACATCCCTCAGTACCGTTTCAACGGATTCGTACACCGGGTTGATGGGCAGTTGTTCGTAAGGGGAGCCCAGGTTCCGGCACATCTCCAGGGAGTCGCTTACGGAATGGGCACTGGAAAATGCCGAAGGCATGAGCACCGAAAGTACGTTTTCCGGACCGAGTGCTTCCGCGGCCAGGGCCAGCACCACGGCAGAATCAATGCCACCCGATAATCCCAGAATAGCTTTCCGGAAATTCATCTTGGAAAAATAATCGCGCAAACCCAGTACCAGGGCCTGATGGATCCGTTCGGTATCCGTTGTTTCCGGCTGACGAACGGATTGCAGGTTTTCGGTATCGAGGATGCAGAAATCCTCCCTGAAATACTTCATCTCAAAAACCACGTTACCCCCGGCATCCATCATCATGGAGCCTCCGTCAAATATCAGTTCCGTTTGTGCGCCCGCCTGGTTCACATAATATACGGGCAACTGATAACGGATGGCGTTTTTTCGAAGGATACTGATCCGGTCCTCCCGGCGGCGGTTGCTGAAAGGGGAAGCCGCCATGTTGAGGATGAGCACCGGGTTTTCTTTCACCAGTTCATCCATGGGATTAAACGTATATAACGGATCGTCCTCGATGTTCCACAGGTCCTCGCATATGGTCAGCGCGAGGTTCTGACCGCAGACCCGGATGGTATGGAAAACCTTGTTCGGTTCAAAATAACGGTACTCGTCAAACACATCGTAGGTGGGCAACAGGGTTTTGTGAATGATCGTCTCCACTTTCCCGTTTTGCAGTACCCAGGCCGAATTGAACAGGTTCTTGCCGGCCAGGACAGGGTTTACGGATGGTGCGCCCACAATGGCGGTGATACCCTGGCAATGCTCCGCTATTTTCCCGGCGGTCTGGCTGCACAACTCAATAAAATGGCTGAAATCCAGGAAGTCAAGCGGCGGATAACCGCAAATGGATAACTCTGAAAACAATACCAGGTCGGCTTTCCCGGCCTTGGCCAGCCCGATGTGCCCGATGATCCTGGCGGCATTCTGTTCAAAGTCCCCGATGTGGTAATTCAGCTGAGCAATGGCAATTTTCATAGGTACGGAAGACGATGGCAGCGCCTGCTAAAATGCGAACAAAGGTATGAAAATCACGCGAAAACCGCCCCGTTTCCGGCGCAGTGGATTGGCGGAATCATCCGGTTTTATCAGAACATGACCCCTACACTCAGTCCCAGGACATTGCTGCGGGCATCGTATTTCTTCAACTCACCGAGGTAATCCATTTTTTTATCCCTGAAAACGTCAATGAAGCCATTGCTGAAAAAGGGAGATAAAGAAATGGAAGCGTTACCGCCAAGCGAATATTCCAGACCGGCCTGTATAAACAGGGAAACGTTAAAAGGATTGATCTGGCTCCTGATGTTTTCCTTATTGGAAGAAGTATAATAATTGTTGATGTCCGTTCCCCTGCCCCGGATATTGATGCCAGGCTCAACGCCAATCTGACCGAAATAGGTAAAGTACCCGATCTCGTTGGTTTTTAATTTCAGGGTTACCGGCAGCTGCAGGTATTGCAGCGTATAAACAGCATCATATTCATCAACCAATAAATCATTGTCTACCGTCAGTTTACCTCCCCGGTAACCGACATTAAGCCCTGTGCCGATGGCATAGTTGCGGTTGAAATGAAAATCGAAAATCAATCCGTAGGAAAACCCTAATTTTGTACCGTTACCATCCAGACCATTGGAATTTGCTTTCAGCCAGATGACGGAAGGGGCTATTTGAATTCCCATACGTACACGTCTGAAATCATCCGGATTGGCCTTCAGCATTCCAAAGGAAAATGCCAGCAGGCAAACTAAAAACAATTGCTTTATCATGACTTTGAAATTTGATGCAATAGTACCAAAAAAAATGAACTGTTTTGGAATTGCCGTTCCTGGATTTTTTATCCTGATCACCTTCCTGGTTTCCTGTCAAACCCCCAATAAAACTCCTGTTGAACCGGAGGACATCCAAATCAGCACTTCATTCAGACGTTTTGACCAGGAATTATTCAGCCTTCCAAAGCCCGTTACGCAGGCTGGCGTCATCAGTCTTCGCAACCGGTACACCGGCTTTTTTGATCTGTTCTGCAACCGGATCATTCACATACCCGCAGAGAATGATTCCATGATTGCGGCCAACCTGGATCTTTTCACCTCGGATCCGGATGTCACGTCCATTTACCGCAAAACTCAGGAGGTTTTTGCCCATACCGCCGGTCTGGAAAAGGAACTTATTAACATGCTGAAACTTTATCATTATTATTTTCCCTCCAAACCGGTTCCTGAAATCATTGCTTATGTTTCGGCCTTTAACTATACGGTTATCACCACGGACAGCGCCCTTGGAATCGGTCTTGATATGTACCTGGGTAAGGATTGTGAATTTTATCCGGCCCTGGGCTTACCCCGTTACATGACAGAAAAATTAACGGCGGAATACCTGGTCAGGGATGCCGTCAAAGCCTTGTTTCAGAGTGATTATGATCCGGACCAGGTCAGCAATGAGTTTTTGAGCCAGGTGATTTACCAGGGAAAACTCCTGTACCTGACCGATCTGCTGATCCCCGGTGCCGATGACAGCCTGAAATCAGGTTATTCTTCCCTGCAGACCGAATGGTGCAGAAAAAACGAAGCCAATATCTGGGGGTTCATGATTGAAAACAACCTGCTTTACAGCCATGAACCTTCCCGTTATATACGCTATATCAACGATGGGACCGGTACACAGGGACTGCCAAAAGAAGCGCCTGCCCGGCTGGGAGCCTGGATCGGATGGCAAATCATCAGGGCTTACGCCGCCAAACACCCTGATTTCCTGCTTGAAAAGCTTCTGAATGAGCAGGATGCCCAAAAAATTCTTGCTGAATCCGGTTATAAGCCCGGGAAATCATGAATACGTCCTCAGCGGCCTTTCCATTATCGTGTTTTATGACCTGTGCCGGCCGCTAAAATTTCTCCCCAACCTGTTCTTCCGGCGGCATTCCCACCATTCAGCAGGGCACTCCATGCCGGCTTAAACAAAGCTATTTGTAAGCAAATCGCCGAATAAACTCTTGTGGATGAATAAAATTTATTATTTTCGGGGCCTGTATTTGTTTTTTACCTAAACCTCAGATTAACAAAATAATGGACAACGAAATGAACCAGGAACCGGATCTGATCAGAAAAGATCAGGATTCCAAAAAGGTGGTTGTTATTGTCATCATTGTCATCCTATTAGGCCTGAATGTGCTTTTATTGTGGCAGTTTTTTGACAAGAAGAACAACCTGGAAGAAGTAACGAAGACCCTGGAAACCACCCTGACCGAAAAGGATGCTTTATCGGCTGAATTGCAACGGATGAAAACCGAATACGAAAAGGTGAACCAGGAAAATGCCAGCCTGCAAAGTCAGTTGTCCTCCAAAGACGAGGAAATCAAATCAAAAATAGCGGAGATTCAGCGGCTGATTAACTCCGGTGATGCGGCCCAGTTGAAGCGGGCCAGGGAGGAACTGGCCATCTTAAAGGCCTTAAACCAGAACTACGTCATTCAGATGGATTCCCTGAATAAAGTCAACAAGGAACTGAACGACCAGAACCTGACCCTGAACACCAGCCTGTCGGATGCCAAAGGCAAGGTGGACAACCTGATGCAGGAAAACTCGGTACTGTCGAGCAAGGTCGCCATGGGTTCCATCCTCAAAACCATTGACCTCAAGGTTATGGGTGTGAAGTTTAAATCAAGCGGAAAAGAAATTGAATCCAGTAAATCCGGAAGCATCCAGAAAATCAAGACCTGTTTCAAGATTCTCGAAAACCTGGTGGCCGAAAAGGGCCCGAAAGACGTCTACCTGCGGGTGTTGAGTCCTGACGGTGCCGTGATGTCCAATTCAACCGAAACCTTCCTGTACAACGGACAGCCTTCCCTGTTCACCACCCGGGAAAGCATCGACTACCAGAATAAGGATACAGACGTTTGCATTTACTGGGCCAAAGGATCTCCCTATACGAAAGGTAAATACACCGTTGAAATTTATTGTGAAGGCAACCAGATCGGAACCACGGCCCTTACGCTGAAATAATTTTAATAGATTTCTATTTCATCCGTAAAGATATAGGCATCCCCGCCTGCACCCGGGTGCCATGAAGGAAGTTTGCCATAATTTGCTGCCTTGATTCTG
>CAYWHE010000098.1:0-14413 GCA_964458125.1 uncultured Flavobacteriaceae bacterium
TATTGAACCGATCCCGTCTCGCCTCAGGCGAGACGGGATTCATTCGACTACGACTCTCACTTCGGACTTTGTCCAAGTAAAAATCAAGTCGAATTGAATCTTATTCCTGTCATCGGAACCGGTCCCGGGTACAGGGGTAAAAAAAATCAATTCTCCCTTTCTAAAACAGGAAAACAGGTTTTATAAAATTCCGGAAGCCCGGGGGCGAACCCGGTTTTATTATTATTTTCCCATGCTGATCGCAACGGTAGTTACATCAAGGTTTTATTTCAGGCAGTTGTTTTTTTAAGCAATTATCCGCCATATAACCCGAAAATTTTACCTTTGCCTCATGGCAACAGCGGACACTGCTCAAAAGAAAAAGAAATCAAAACAGGGGTTTTCAAAAGAAACCTACCTGATGTGGTATGAATCCATGCTGTTGATGCGCAGGTTTGAAGAACGCGCCGGGCAGCTTTACGGCATGCAGAAAATAAAGGGATTCTGTCACCTGTACATCGGCCAGGAAGCCCTGATGGCCGGGGCCATGTCGGTATTGCGTCCCGAAGACGCCATGATCACCGCCTACCGCGACCACGCCCATGCGCTTGCCAAAGGCATTCCTGCCCGGGAAGTGATGGCTGAATTGTATGGAAAAGTTACCGGCTGCAGCAAGGGCAAGGGCGGCAGCATGCACATGTTCAGCGCTCCCCACCGTTTTTTCGGCGGTCACGGCATTGTCGGCGGACAAATCCCGCTCGGAGCAGGCATTGCCTTTGCGGAAAAATACAAGGGTACCGATAACGTATGCGTATGTTACATGGGCGACGGAGCGGTACGCCAGGGTGCGTTTCACGAAGCCCTCAACATGGCCATGACCTGGAAGCTGCCCGTTATTTTCATTATTGAAAACAACAATTATGCAATGGGTACCTCCGTGGAGCGTACCAGCAATGTCACCGATTTGTACAAACTCGGCCTGGCTTACGACATGCCTTCCGAGCCCGTGGATGGCATGCATTGTGAGGCTGTTCACGAGGCCATGGACAAAGCCGTCAACAACGCCCGGGAAGGAAAAGGTCCGTATTTGCTGGAGATGAATACCTACCGGTACAAGGGTCATTCGATGAGCGACCCGGCCAAATACAGGACCAAAGAAGAAGTGGAAAGTTATAAATCCAGGGACCCGGTTGAAATGGTGCTGGCCGCCATACGTGAAAAAAAATATGCATCGGAAGCCGAACTGGAAGCGATTCAGAAAAAGGTAACCGAAATAGTGGAAGACAGCGTTCGTTTTGCCGAAGAGTCGCCTTACCCTGATCCTGCTGAACTCTATAAGGATGTGTACAGGCAGCAGGATTACCCTTTTATCATGGATTAACCCAAAAACCAGGAAACAACAACATGGCTGAAGTAGTTCGAATGCCCAAAATGAGTGATACCATGACGGAAGGCGTGGTGGCCAAATGGCATAAAAAAGTGGGCGATACCGTGAAGTCCGGTGACCTCGTTGCCGAAATCGAAACGGATAAAGCCACCATGGAATTCGAATCTTACCAGAATGGAACCCTGCTCTATATTGGCGTTCCCGAAGGAAAAGGAGCCCCGGTCGACAGCGTGCTGGCTATCCTGGGAAGGGAAGGGGAAGATTATCAGCAACTACTTACCGATACAGGGGTGAAGCCCGCTCCGGCAACTGCTGCCGAAACCGCGGTTAAAGCGGAAAGTAAAAAACCTGCGCCCCCGGTAAAATCAGCTCCGTTAACCACGGCTCCGGCCGTATCCGCACAAACACCGCCCGCTGCCAGGCAGGAACCGGAAACCGCCGGCACCGGCCGGCTGAAGGCCTCCCCTTTGGCACGCAAACTGGCCGGTGAAAAAGGCATCGACCTGTCCATGCTGAAAGGCAGCGGTGACGGGGGCCGGGTGGTAAAAAGGGATATCGACTGGTTTAAACCTTCCTCCGTCACCGGCTGGCAGCACGGCGGCCAGGGTCCCGTCATGCAGGAAAGTTACGAGGAAGCGGACGTTTCCCAGATGCGTAAAACCATCGCCCGACGGCTTACGGAAAGTAAATTTTCCGCTCCCCACTTTTACCTGACCATGGATATAGACATGGAGGCCAGCATGAGCGCCAGGGAAAGCATCAACCAGGTGACCGGGTTGAAAATCTCCTATAATGATTTTGTGATCAGGGCTGCTGCTGCCTCCCTGCGCCAGCATCCGAAAATCAACTCTTCCTGGCAGGAAGACACCATCCGGACCTACCATCATATTCATATAGGGGTGGCTGTTGCAGTTGAGGAAGGCCTGCTGGTGCCCGTGGTCCGGTTTGCCGACAGCAAGTCGCTGTCGCAGATCAACGCAGAGGTGAAGGATTTCTCGCTCCGGGCCAGAGAAAAAAAACTGCAGCCCGCCGACTGGGAAGGAAATACCTTTACCATCTCCAATCTCGGCATGTTCGGCATTGAAGAGTTTACGGCCATATTAAATCCGCCTGATGCCTGCATCATGGCCATCGGGGCCATCAAGGAAACGCCCGTGGTCCGGAACGGACAGGTGGTTCCCGGTCATCTCATGCGCGTGACGCTCAGTTGCGATCACCGGGTGGTGGACGGGGTAAGCGGTGCGAAATTCTTACAGACCTTTAAAGGCCTGCTGGAAAACCCTGTCGTCCTCCTAGGTCAGGCTTCGATCTGAACCTTACGGGAGGAGCCTTTTTCCGGAAAAGATTTATCCGGCAGTCAGCAAACGACTGCTTTTATTTCAAAAAATCTGAAAAATGATTGCCCGGCCGGTTTCGAAAATTTATTCTATGGTTGCCGACAAGCCCCGGTCAAGCAACGCTTCACACAATGGTCTGAGTTTATCCGCCGCTCCCTGTTTCACGGCACATTTGCCGTTGTAGTGTACGATGAGCGTGCATTGCTCGGCCTGCAGCAGGTCGTGGCTGCAAACTTCGATCAGTGATTCAATTACAAAATCAAAGGTATTCACTTCATCGTTGTAAAGGATAATATTGTTTTCTTCCTTCTCCAGGATGTCTTCCAGAACAATCGTTTCCTCTGCGGTCTGAATGCCGTTTAAAATTTTCATGCTTAAGGTTACTTGCTGCAAATTTACGGAAAATAAAATATTCGGCAAAAAACAACAACGTCAACTGCCAATCCTCTATTCCCTTACTGCAAACCCCAGGCTTTTTAATTTGACGAGGTAAGCCTCCACGACAACCGTCTCCAGTGAGGCATCCTGGTCACTTTGTTTGACTGCCCGCTGCAACTGCAATTGTTCATTCCTGTTTTCCGGTAGTAATCGATTGATTTCACCCATGGCCCGTTCCCGTTCTTCCTTGAGCTGAAGCACGACCCTTACCAGGTTTTCATCCGGTATCATCTTCAGCGTGTCAGGGAGGGTGTTATGATCAAATTCCGGAAGGCTCCCTTTTTCCCTCAGGTAATCCACGAGGTCCCATTCGGCCTGGCTGCCCATCAGCCTTCGTTTAAAATGAACCCGGGATTCAAAGCTGAGTGGCCCCCCATTAAATGATCTGTTGTCGGCATCCTTCATTAGCTTCAGTCTGGAAAACCCTTTTTCTCCATAAGGCATATAGGAATTGACGAGCCTGATGTCGGCCTCCTTCAAAGCGTTGATATTGGTGCATACCGGACTGATCACAGGCTTGCTGTGAATGAGGATTTCCCGGACTTCAGTCCCCGACATCCTGGCGATTTCCCGCCACCCGGAGAGTTCCCTCGACTTATCCGCCTTACTGCAATAAACCGGAAGGATTTGGATATTCCGCCTGGCAGCCTCCTCGCACACCTCCCTGAAATCCACTGACCCCATGGCAACGCTGCCATTTCCGACCAGGAAAATAATTTTCACCGCTGCCTCCTCCCGGCTCCAGTTGATACCCTTCACCGCCAGTTGAAGGGCTGCTCCAACCAGCTGGTCACCTTTTTCGATATAAGGTTTGAGCGTGAACAGATCAAAGGATAACTGATCAAAATCGTCTGTCAGCGGACTGATGACTTTGGAATACCCGGACGACTTTCCAAAACTGGGCCTGGAATAACCAACCATACCGATTCTCAACTGAACGGAAGGGCTTACAGACTGAAACTGTTCTGTCATATCCCAAATCCTGTCCCGCAGATCATCCATCAAACCATTGGTGCTGCCGCTGAGATCCATACAGAATAGCAGGTCCACCGGCCTGCCCTGAGCTAAAACAGGTCCGGAAATAAACTGCAACAACAGGAAATAAATCAGCTTTTTCAAATTCAGATTAGACGCTTTCATTCGGTAGAACAGGATGGTAACAGGCAGGTAAACGGCTGGTCCGGGAAACTGCAAATATACGCTGCCTGGTTACTACTATCACCATGGTTGGATGGAATGCAACAGGTCCAAAAGGCATAACTCAAACCTTTCCCGTATTTTTGCCTGCTCATGGACAGCATAGAAATAGAAAAATTAAAAGGAGATTGGGAAAAACTACTTGAAAAACTGGGCGACTGCTTCCAGGCGGACCTAGACCTGCAGGGCGTTCTTTTCTTAATCGGAGTACAGGAACTCGGCAAAGGAAAACAGTCATTTTCAAAGGATCAGAAACAGGACCTGATGCACATCGCCACCTGCAAAGTGCTGAGCGCTTATGGTTATTACCGGCTTGAAGGACTGGATCAGGACGGTTGGCCGCACTGGGTGAGGGTACAGAAACTTCCCATGCTTTCCATCAAGGAACAGGATCTGCTTTTGAAACAATCGGTTATTGCCTATTTCAGGGAAACTGGATTCCGGTTTTAGATTACTTCAGAATAATCTCTTTTTCCACGGTCTTGGATTGCTGAAGGCGGATGTAATCGGTTTCCACCAGGGTGCCTTTGGTGACTTCCACATTTAATACCGCTTCCCATTTGAAGGAAAAGAAGGCCTGGCCTTCCGAATTGGTGGTTTTCTCCTCGTAAATGTCAGCCTTCACACCGGTAGTGCTATTGACTACGGTATCCTGTTTCAGCACAACCGTGGCGCCACTGACGGCCTTTCCATTCGTGTCCCGAACGGAAATAAGCGCTTCCGCCGGAGTGGTTTTCTTACAGGACCAGGTCATCAGGATCATGATGGACAGGATGGACAGGACGGTGAAAAGTGAATAACCTGCCGGTTTCAGGTTGTGTTTATCTGGCTTAATTTGATTTTTTTTCATGTTATTTGGTTTTGATGCTGACCGTTCCGCCTGACCGGAACCTTACCCGCTGACTGCCTGTAGCTTTCTGTTTCAAAACCACTCCAGCCCGGTTCATTTGTTATTAATTATTTTTTATTATCATTGCAAAGGATTTTACGGGACAATTCAATATCCCATTTTCCCGTTCACCGGCACTCTTAAAAAACAAAATTAAATAAATATGACGATGAAAAAAATTATTTCACTGGTTTGCTTTGCTGTTTTATTAACCGGGCCGAAGCTGCATGCACAGGATTCCAAAAAAGCCGTAGGGGCGGCTAAGGAAAAAGAGCGGATTGTTCTGCTGACCACCGATTTCGGTTCCATGAAAATCAAGCTTTACAACGAGACGCCCAGGCACCGTGACAACTTCATCAAACTGGCTTCATCAGGCTTTTACAACGGATTGCTGTTTCACCGGGTGATCAAAACCTTTATGATCCAGGGCGGTGATCCCGAATCCAAAAATGCCGCACCAGACAAAATGCTGGGTAGCGGAGGAAACGGCGGCACCATTCCGGCCGAATTTGTGGATAAATACATCCATAAAAAAGGCGCCCTGGCGGCGGCCCGCACCAACAACCCGGAAAAGGCCTCCAGCGATTGCCAGTTTTATATCGTTCAGGGCAAACCCGTTACCGAAGAGGAATTGAACGGTATCGAAGCCCGTTCCGGTAAAAAATACACCCCTGAACAACGTAAAATTTACACCACGATCGGGGGAACCCCCTTCCTGGATCATGAATACACCGTTTACGGGGAAGTTGTAGAAGGTCTGGATGTGATTGATAAAATTACCGCCACCCAGACCAAACCTGGCGATCGTCCCGTCAAGGACGTAAAAATGACCATGAAAATCATCCAGTAAACCCGATCAACATGAATTGACGGTTCCGTGAAGCTATTTCCGGGACCGTTTTTTTTTGGATATTTGCAGGGCAGGAATCCACCCGGATTCCTTAATAATCATGCAGGATAAAATTAAAGAACTGATTGAAGAAATCGATGAATTCCGTGCCGAAAACCGGGATCAACTGGAACAGTTTCGAATCCGTTTTTTAGGAAAGAAAGGGGTCCTGACCGACCTTTTCGGACGGATGAAGGAATTAGAACCGGAGCAGCGTAAGGAATTCGGCTTATGGGTTAATGAGTTGAAGACCAAGGCAGAAGAAAAACTCATCAGCCTGAAGGAAACCTTTTCCGATAGCCAGGAAACGGCTTTTGAGGGTGACAGCACGCTACCGGGTGAAAACCTCCCGTTGGGTTCCATGCATCCCATTTCCATTATCCGGAACCGGATCGTTGAAATTTTTTCCCGCATAGGTTTTAACGTGAGTGAAGGTCCTGAGATCGAGGACGACTGGCATAATTTTTCCGCCCTGAATTTTCCGGAGGAACATCCTGCACGGGATATGCAGGATACGTTTTTTATCAGCACCAGGCCTTCCTATTCACTTCGTACGCATACCTCCAGTGTACAGGTGCGCGTCATGGAAAATTCAACGCCACCCATACGTACCATTTCTCCTGGTCGTGTGTACAGGAATGAAGCCATTTCCGCCAGGGCCCATTGTTTCTTTCACCAGGTGGAAGGCTTGTATATTGATGAAAAGGTTTCCTTTGCCGACCTCAAACAAACCCTGCTTTATTTTGCGCGCGAAATGTTCAGTGCGGAAACTCAAATCAGGCTGAGGCCTTCTTTTTTCCCCTTTACCGAACCTTCCGCCGAAATGGATATCAGCTGCAACTTCTGTCAGGGCAAAGGCTGTAACATTTGCAAACATACCGGTTGGGTGGAAATCCTGGGCTGTGGGATGGTGGATCCTGCCGTACTTGACAACTGCAAAATCGACAGCAACCGCTTTACCGGATTTGCTTTTGGAATGGGTATTGAACGCATCACCATGCTGAAATACAATGTCAGGGATCTGCGGACCTTTTCGGAAAACGATGTCCGTTTCCTGGAACAGTTTAACGGGCTTTAACAGGTCTGCTGACCTGCTTTAATGCGCATAGGCAAAAACACAGGAACCGCCCTTGATCCGGTCAATCAGTTCCCTGTTGTTTTCAGGAGGCAATGCAAAGCATCCCTGGCTGCGTCCCAGCCTTCCATGCACGGAAATAAAACTCCTGCTCACATAATCAGCTGCATGAAAAACGATGGCCCTGTCTCCGGCGGCATCATTAATCCCTCGGTCCATACCCTTCAGGTACATGGAATACCCGTGCCGGCCCTCATAGGATTCTCCGGTAACATAAAAACCGGTGCTGGACTGAAAAGAACCGGCCCGGTTGGAAAACCTGGTGGCATACTCTTCTCCTGATCCTTTACCATGAGCTACGAGACTTTGAGAGATGACTTCACCGGAGGCAAGATCCAATACGAACAGGCGTTCCAGGTTCGATGAGCGTGTAAAATCTACAATGGTCAGGATATGCTGATTGGTCAGCAGGAGGCTGATATCCCTCCGCTGCAACCCGGCCAGTGCACGGGCCAGTACCTGGTCCGACAGCCCGCTCCTTTTGACGGATTCATGCCCGGCCAGCCAGTTGATTTTTTCCGCCAGTCCTTCCTTCATCAGGCCCGAACTGCGGCTATTCAATAAAAACGGCAGGGAAACCAATCCCAGGATAAGGTAAAAACAAAATATGAAAATTACCCTTCCCGGACGCATCATGAATGACAGGATTTGATGTAACTGACTCGTATAATACAAAGATATGGCAAATAAGTTCATCCACCCATTAAAAAAGGTTGCTGCACTTACATCCCGGTTCCGGACTCAATCCCTGAACATCATTTGTTCCAGCCGTACATCATGCTGATAAACATCATTTCGGAATTGCAATCGTCCCTGCAGGTCAACAAAAGCGGTAAAGTAGGTAATAAAAACAGGCACTTTGGTCCTCAGTTCCACCCAGGTTTCCTTTCCCCCATACATGGTTTTTCGGATCTTTTCATCCGGCCATCCGGGGTCGTTGCGGAGAAGAAACCGGGCCAGTTTCAGGGGCTCGGCAACCCGTATGCAACCGTGGCTGAAGGCCCTGTTGGTTTCGCCAAACAGGGAACGGGAAGGCGTATCGTGCAGATAAATATGATGTTCATTGGGAAATAAAAATTTTACCCATCCCAGGGAATTATTTTTTCCGGGTTTCTGACGGATGCTATAAGAAAAGGATCCCGGTTTCATCGCCTTCCACTCGCTTGCTGATACAGAAACGGGGTTTCCATGGCTGTTCACGACTTCCATCTGGTGCTTCCTCAGGTAGGCGGGATCCCGTTGAAGAGCAGGTAAGGTTTCCTTTCTGACAATGGATGGAGGAAGTACCCAATAAGGACTGAATACGATATATTCCAGTTCATCATTAAAAATCACCGTATTATTTTCCAGATCTCCCACCACCACCTTGCAAGTCCATTCCAGGCGGTCATCCCTGAATACCAGCAGCCTGAAATCGGGAATGTTGACCGCCAGGTAGTCCCCCTTTATTTGCGAAGGCACCCACCTGCATCTTTCCATATTGATGATCAGTTGCCTGACCCTGCTGTTCAGCGGAATACTCAACTGATCGAAGGTTTCCCGGTCCAGTTGGCCGGAAGTTTTTAACCCATGCCGTTGCTGGAAATTTTTCAGGCCTGTCAGGTATACGGAGTCCATGATCAGGCTGGAATCAGACGATGCCATATCACCATAAGCCAACAGCATGTATTTTACCGCATACAAAATGCTGTCCCCTTCCCGGACAGGAAAAGAATCAACTTGGGTCAGGGCTGTAGGCCAGAGGCTGTCCTTTTCCAGTTCATGGTATCTTTGAAGAAAGTTCTTCAGTAAATCATATTGTTGGTAAACCGGGGGATGAAAGGGAAGCACACCTTCTTTTTGTTGCAGGAAGGAGGAAAGCAGTGTCATATAATCGAGTTTTTTTCGCTCGATAAACCAGCCCAGGCTCCTCGAAAATTCCTCGGGTTTTCCCTGCCAGTTCCGTTCGGCAAAGCGTAAAAATCCGGCCGTCAGCAATAATTCCAGGACAACAGAACTGCTGTCCCCGGGCATAAAATTTTCCCCTTGCTCCCTGGCTTCGCGGTATGCAAGATGCAGGGGATCTTTGTAAAACGAACTGTCATCTTCTTTAATCCGGGGTTCGCTGTTCAGGAGGTTGATGAAATTGCCTGCAAATTCACTTAATCCCTGCCTGGTGATCCAGGCCATTGTATAATTCCGGTCCCGGTAATACGGCAGCATGCTTCCTGCCAATGAATCCCTGAATTCATCCTGATTTAACAGGACCCGGACCAGGTTCGAATCCATATAACAGGAAACGGAATCGTAACGCTCAGCCCGGTTCTCGTTCATTCCCCTGTCCTGCTGGTCATCCTTCCATGAACCTTGCCGGCAGGAAGCCAAAAGCAGGAGGCTAATACAAAGGCAAAGACAATTCTGGAACATGGCGGTGATGGTTGGGATCCGGCCCGAAAGGAAAAATTAGTTTTTAACGAGCCTGAAGTACACTTTTGAAAACAACTGGTTCACTTCCACTTCCGTGCATATGCCATATTGGTAAGTATACCGGTTTTTCTTGCCATCGGGCAAAATGAGTTCATACCGGTGCTGGCCCAGGGAACGGAGTGAAAGAAATTCACCATGCGTATCGGAATACACCTTTTTAACGGAAACAGGTTCCCTGAAATAAAGTGTGGTCAGGTTATAGGAGATGGTATTGTTAATTCTCAAACGCTTTTCCAGCGTTTGAACCAGGTAAAACTTCCCGTTCCATTTGGTGCCGGAGGCCACCTTGATGCGTCCGTTCACGTCCTGCTCGGTATTCGACTGTAGAAGTTTCTCCTTATCGAACTGGGCAGTTAATACATATTGCAGATCCACCTTGATCATGGCATCCACGGTCATGCTGCATCGCAGGTCATAATAATGATTATTCCCTGTAAGTTTGTGCTCGGCCCAAAGAAGCCCGATCGAATCAGTTCCCAGTATGACCTGATAGGTCAATTTCTGGGCATGGACGGGTACCGGGAAAAAAAATAACTGATGGACGGCAAGGCCCGTCAGCATTTTTTTAATCATCTTGGCTAACCCGGTCATATTTTAATTTCTAAATATACTGAGCACTTTGGAAATGAGGCGCAACAAAAGATTATTTTATTAACATACTAAAAAGGGTTTGTAGCGGCGGTGTATTGCCCGGTTTGGGGAGGGCATGGCAGAATTCCAGCTAACAGAGTGAACGATACCGCCTCAAGCAGCGGGGAATTCACCCTGAGAGATTACAGGTGCCGGCGGAATGACCGAACACAGAGAAAAATACTGTAACTAAAGCATAATTTTTTTCTTAATTTTCTGACCATCGGTGTGGCATGACAGGAAAGAAAACGCTCCATACCGTATAAAAAACCGTGGACGAAAAAAGAAAAAGCGGCCGGGGCATCCGGCTACTGTTCCATTGGAAGAGCCGGTTTACAAGGCGAGCTGGGAAGATTCAGTCTGAAAGGATGCAAATTCATTCCTCAGGTCATGAAATACTTTTTCAAACCGCGTAAGTTTTTCACGGTGCGCATCATGATTTCCGGAGAGGCTGCTTTCGCCAGTATCCTGACCGCCTTTCTGAATGGATTCGATCTGGTTTTCATGCTGCTTGAAATCGTGCCGCATGATATCCAGGTTTTCATTCTGAAGGATGAACTGGTTCTGAAAATGTTCCACGGAGGCAAGAATCTGTGGAGGTGTCCCTTTGGTGATCATGTCCGATAATTGCTGGTTGAGACGTTTGATCTCATCCCTGTAAAACCGGATTTTGTTCTGCCATTCACTGTGCTCGGCATGCATCTCCATGAGCTGATCTTGTGTGTGCATTGTTTTAAAGATTTAGGTTAAACAACATTATAATTGTTACAATTTTCTGAAAGCAGGAAACCAACTTGGGGCGTTGAAGGTTGACGAGCATAAAAGTAAAGAAATATTCAAATCACGCTACTCTTTAATAATTTTTTCAATAAATTTTCCTTGCTCACCCTGGAAAATCAATAAGTAAGTTCCTTTCTCCAGTGAGCCGACCGGAACAGGCCGACGGCTGACGCCAGGCTGCAACAGGATAGATTCCGACCACAACAGTCTTCCGGACAGGTCCTGTAAAAGTAAATGGATATTTTCCAATTTCAACGAATGAATGTTCACATACAACTGATCCTGAACAGGATTTGGAAACAGGGAAATTGGGGTTCCTGTGGAAGTATTTCCGGTACCCTGGAACCCCACATAAACAATATTGGATACCGACTGGCAGCCGTTGGAGTCCGTAATGATGACGAAATAATCCCCGGTAGCCTGGGCCACATATACCTGGAAAACACCGCCGCCAATGGGTACAGCGTTATAGTACCACTGATAGGAAAGTGCCGGCGTTGAGGTCAGTATATTGCCCCCGGACAGGTTGGCAGTCGGTGCGGGGGGATTCGGATGAACGATGATGTATGAATTGTAAACCGCAGAATCGGAACCGATCACATTGGTGGCCACAAGCTTCACCGGGTAGGTTCCGTAGGCATTGTAACAGATACCCGTTGGATTCTGCAAGGTGGAGGTGTCCGGTGAAGCGCCCGGAAAATACCATTGCCAGCTCAGCGGGTTATTGGTGGAAAGATCCGTAAAATCAATACACCCTTTTTCACAAAAAGCGCTATCGGAAGCGATAAAGGACACCTGCGGCAAAAAACAAGAATTCACGGTGATAAAATTCGGTTTAAGCAGGGTATCCGAACCTGCGGCATTAGTCACTATAAGGGTGACATCAAATGTACCCGGCACGTTGTAACAGATATTGGATGGTGATTGTCCGTTAAAGGAAGATGGTGTTGCACCGGGAAACAACCAATTCCAGGAAGTGGGCGAATTCTGGGACTGATCCGTAAAGGCTACACAGGTTGAATCGCAAAAAGTGGTGTTGGGGGTTGAGAATGCCGCCAAAGGAGGTGTGGATGCGGCCGAACTTAATTCCACTTCATCAACAGCAAAAGACGGGTCGGTTCCCGTATTGCTGTTATTGGCCCAGCGAAATCCGATTTTCAGGTTTGAAATGCTATCGCATGCAGCCGGCAAGGCAACCGAAAAGGACGTCCAGAGGCCCTGGCCGCCAGGACAAATGGCTGGCGTTTTGGCAGGATTGGTCAGCTGGTTCCAGGAGGTTCCGCCGTTTATGCTGTATTCCACGGTGGCGTCATCGGTGGTGCCTTGTCCCCGTTCGATATATTTAAAGGACAGGGTGATGTTGCTTTTGCCAAGCGTACTGATTAACGGGGACATGGCTCTTTTATCCGTTGCCGGATCCTCGCCGCCAAATGCGGGACCGGCATTATATGTGGCTCCACAATCACCGTTGGGACAAAGCAAACACAGTGAGCAGGGTACGCTGCCCACGTGCAGGGTGGCATCATTTCCGCAACCGGCTCCGCAGGATCCAACCGGCTCACCGTTTTCCGCGCAACTGACGAAAAATTCATTGGCAATATTTCCGTTGCTGCCGGTATTGGTCACCGACCATGCGCCATTGCTTCCCGAATAACCGGAAACATTGCAATTGGAGGAACAACCGTTATTGAAATTTTCGGACCAGAACACAACCTGAGAAAACAGCGGAACGGAAGAAGCGGACAGTAACAAAAATAAAAGGATACTTTTTCTTTTCATAAATCAGAGGGATAATGGTAATAGCAGGTTTGATATAGCTTTAAACCAAAAATATGTATCAAATTTAAGAAACTGCTGTCAGATATACAAATGATGAAATCTTTTTACCGGATTTGGGATGCATAGCATGGAATCATGAGAATGATTTGCGGGCCACAGCCGGTAGTGGAAAAATTATCAGGGCTGAAAGAAATACATTCATTATGAACTTGACTTGGCCTTAAAAGGCCATGAAACAGATAAAAAAAACCTTCTTCCTTTCTTCAAAAAAGGGCCTGCGGGCGCCGGTTAATACCCTGAAAAAACGCCTGGTTATTTGCAATTGCCTGATACCAGGCAGTATGCCAGGGTAACCAGGGACCAATTAAAAGTTAACCAGGGCCGGAATTCTTACAGAAGTGGAATGCCATCAGGCTTTGCGTCATTGCAACCTTTTCCGGCAGGTACTTTTGAGGCATCAATTCAGAACACCATGAAATTCCTGTTCCGCCTGACGGTTGCCTGTTTATTATTGAATTTGATTTCGCCCAATCTGATGGTTGCGCAAAATTACCAGTATTCACGTAAATACAGGGTGACGGCTTATAAGAACGGTAACAGCCAGGTCACCAGTATGTCGAATGTTGCCGAAGTCATCCCCCACATGAGCTTTTATATTCCGGACGCCTTCACCCCAAACGGAGATGGCATCAACGATACCTTCGGAATATCCGGTGAAGCAGTTAAGGATTTTACGATGAAAATATATAACCGCTGGGGAGAGCTGGTTTTTGAAAGTGCGGATGCTTCCCGCCAATGGGACGGCAGTTTTAAGGGACAAATCGTACCACAGGGCGTATATGTTTACCAGTTGACGGCCCAGGCTCCAACCGGTGAACATGCTTACAGGAAAGGTACCATAACCGTGGTTGAATAAGCAGTAAGGCCGTTGTACCCGGTATAAAAATTCTACGATGTCCATTCTGATCGCCTCTATGGTATACCGATACCTTCAACGGAAGAACATCATCAAATCAGGCTATTCTCCACGCCAGCATTTTGAATTTACCCTGTTGGCCATTCGAACCAACATCCGCAGTCTTTTTTAACTATTTTTTTTTCAGGTTCACTGTTACCTTTGCGGCTATATGAAAGAAGTGAAAAACAGTGAACTGGCCATGAACTGGATCGAGGCATTCAACCAAAAAGACATGGAAGCCTTACTGTCGCTCTATCATGAGGATGCCGGTCACTACAGCCCGAAACTCAAACTCAGGCAACCGGAAACCGGCGGTTTAATCAGCGGTAAAAGTGCGCTTCGCCAATGGTGGCAGGAAGCGTTCAGCCGTTTACCGGGTCTGCATTACCACCTTCAAAACCTGATCTGCTCGGAGAAGGCTGTCTTCCTGGAATATATCCGGCAGGTTCCGGGGGAAGCGGACCTGCTTGTAGGGGAGGTTCTTGAAATCACCGACGGCCTTATCCAACACTCCAGGGTTTACCATGGATAGGAAAAGCCTGCCGGAAC